>NZ_JBRREG010000050.1:0-32624 GCF_056760155.1 Stenotrophomonas sp. STEN022 | reverse complement strand
GGAAAACCCCTGAGGAATTTGCCCTGAAACACGGGACCCAAGCGAATTCCCTAGAGTCGTAGAATGCCGGATTTTCTACTTTGAAATGCACCGGTAATTGGGGGTGGGTCACATCAACCCCGGACTCTAAATCGCCCCGCTACTGAAAGCGGGGGGACGTCGCACGGGCTGGAGGCTGGCCAGAGGCACCCCATGCAGTTCCAGAACACGACCTTGCTGATGCTCCACCCAAACATAGCCCGGTCCGAGCTTTTGTCGGCTTCCACTTGCCATAGGATCCCCCCGGAACCTAGCGTACGGAATGCACCCTCCAGCAGGCGGCCGGCGCTGTCAAATGGCGGCGTCGGCCCTGGGGTAGCGTTCGGCGTAACCAACGTTACGTTTCAACAGCTTGGGGCCACTTCGGGCTAAATCCTGGCGGGCGAGCGCCGATATGGTAGGACGCGCCCACCGCGCGCCTTCCGATGCTGAGGCTCCCATGGCTGATACCGCGCCCCTGTTTTCTCGCCTGTCCCGCTGGCTGCGCCCTTGTGCCCCCGAGTGGGCCGCGGTGACCCGCGCGCAAGCGGTCATCGAGTTCGCCTTGGATGGCGCGGTGCTGACGGCCAATCCCCAGTTCCTGTCCTTGATGGGCTACTCGCGGGCCGAGTTGCAGGGCAAGCACCATCACCAGTTCCTGTCGCAGCAGGACCGTGATGCGCCGGCCTATGCCGCGTTCTGGCAGCGTTTGCGCCAGGGTGAGCATCACAGCGGGCAGTTTCCGCGGGTGAACCGCGCCGGGCAGCAGATCTGGCTGCAGGCCACCTATGCCCCGGTTCTGGACGGTGCCGGACGCGTGACGAAGATCGTCAAGTTCGCCACCGACATCACCGCCCAGCGCAGCCAGGAAGCGGACAACGCAGGCCGCTTGCAGGCGATAGACCGCGCCATGGCTGTGATCGAGTTCGACCTGGATGCCCAGATCCTGGGAGCCAACCAGAACTTCCTGGATACCTTCGGTTACCCGGAGCAGGACCTGCTCGGCCAACGCCATGCCTTGCTCATGCCCGCCGATGAATCCCGGATGCCGGCTTACCAACAGTTCTGGGAACGCCTGCGTCAAGGACACATCGAGAAAGGGCAGTTCTGCCGGCGCCATAAATCGGGCCGTGATGTCTGGATTGAGGCCAGTTACAACCCGGTGTTGGACGCGGCCGGCCGTATCGTCAAGGTGGTCAAGTACGCCACCGACATTACTGAGCAGCGTACCCGCAACGCCGACTTCCAGGGGCAACTGGTCGCCATCGACAAGGTACAGGCCGTCATTGAGTTCGATCTTGCCGGTCACATCATCACGGCCAATCCGAATTTCCTGGCCGTGGTCGGATACGGCGCCGAAGAACTCAAAGGCCAGCACCATCGCATGTTCGTGGCAGGCCAGGAGGCGGCAGGTACCGAGTACCGTCAGTTCTGGCAGCGATTGGCACAGGGGCAGGCAGATGCGGGTCAATACAAGCGCGTAGGCAAAGGCGGGCGAGAGATCTGGCTGCAGGCCAGCTACAACCCCATCCTCGATGCCAGCGGCAGACCGTACAAAGTAGTCAAGTACGCCACCGATGTCACCCAGCAGGTGCAATTGGCCAATGCGATGAGGGCACTGGTCACCCAGGTCAACGAGTTGACGCAGGGCATCAGCAGCGCCGCGCGCGAAATCTCCGCGGGCAACCAGGATCTGTCGGTGCGCACCGAGTCCCAGGCGGCGAGCCTGGAGGAGACGGCAGCCACCATCAACCAGGTCACCGACGCTGTCGTCCAGAACGCTGATAGCGCCCGCCAGGCCAGCACACTGACCGAGTCGGCCGCTGAGGTGGCTAAGCAAGGGCATCTGGCAGTCGGCCGCGTGGTGCAGACCATGCATGAGATCAGCGAGTCCAGCAAACACATCATCGATATCGTGGGCGTCATAGACGGCATTGCCTTCCAGACCAACATCCTGGCCTTGAATGCAGCCGTGGAAGCGGCCCGCGCCGGCGAGCAGGGCAAGGGGTTTGCTGTGGTGGCTCAGGAGGTGCGTAGCCTGGCCCAGCGCTCGGCCGAGGCTGCCAAGGACGTCAAATCGCTCATCGCTGCCTCCAGTGAGCGGGTGCGCCAAGGCGCCGCGACGGTTGGTGATGCAGGTACCGCCATGAATGACATCCAAGAGGTCATTGCCCGCCTGACCTTGATCGCCGGCAAGATCAGCCAGTCCTCGCTCGACCAGAGCGACAGCATCACCCAGGTCAACAGCGCCATCCGCACCATCGACCAGGCGACTCAGCAGAACGCGTCCTTGGTCGAGGAGGTGGCGGCCGCGTCCAACCAGTTGGACGAACAAGCGCGCACGTTAGCTGACACCGTGGCGCGGTTCGTTGCCGATAGCCAGCTCAAGGATCCGGCGCGATCACCTTCTGCGACGCGGCGTGCGGCGTGAGGCCAACCCGAAAGAGCCCGGGCAGGAGCCGATGAGCGGTGCCCATGTTGGCCAAACGCGACTCGTCACCGCCCGGATAGGCGCCCACTTGCCCATCTGCCGGCGCAGCGCCTTACACTCGACACCTGCGGTCGAACGGAGGGCGGCGCCGTGATTCGCCGTGCGGTCATTGAGGGTATCGCCGAAGCTGTGTGCTTTGAGCACATCCAGCCGGCATTCCAACCGATTGTGCACCTGCGCACCATGCGCACGGTGGGCTTTGAGGTGCTGGCTCGCTGGGCCGTACGGGCGTCTTGGCGGTGGTGGCCTTGAGTTCAAAACGATGGGCTTTCTCCCGGGAGGGGAGAAAGCGCCCCACGCAGCTGGGATCGACCGTGTCCTGCAGGCGTGTCAGGACCTTTTCGAAGACGGGGCGAAGATCGCGGCCGAACGGCACGGCGTAGTCCCCGGGTATGGGAGACATCTGATTTTCGGGAAGGACCACGGGAATGTTGGCCGCGTGGCTGCCGGGAACATCGGTCCCGCCACTGTCGACCGGCCGGAACCCGGGCCGTCGCGGGTCGGCGGCACCCGGGCCGACCTCGCTGGCTGTCTTGCGGGTGGACCGGAAGGCATCGGCCTCCAGATCGAGGGTTTGGACATCTCTGGCGCGCAGCGGGTTGTAGCGGCCATCGGTGGCTGAGGTCGCGACCGTCACGTTCGGCTTGGGAATCGGCTCGAGCCGAAAGGGGACGCCGGACGAAGGCGGGGAGACGGCCGCGCCCGGGTCCTCGGTGCCTGCCGGCTTGCGGCGCACAATGCCATCGTCAATTACCAGCTCCCGCCAGGGCGGCTGGGCGCTGTGCTGGGTCAACGCGACGATGAGGTAGCGCCGTGGCCCTCCCGGGGCACCCGGCAGCTCGCGGGTACTCACCTTCCACTTCGCGGTCCCGGCGTACGGAATCTCCACCCGGGGTAGGCCGGTACGCTGGGAGCCAGGTGCGGGCGACGAACCGGTGACGCGCAATCGGCGGAAGGCGTGGAACAGCAAGGAGAGCCCGCGCCGTCCAGGCTCTGAGAACCATAGTCTGGCCAGCCGAAAGGCGCCTTCATTGCTCATGAAGCGCGAGATCCGGAACTGGGCGGTGCCGCCCGGCCCATCCATCCACCGGCACTGATCGGGATGCCAGGCTTGGCGCGAGCGACCCGTCAGGGCCATGCTCTCGCTCACCCCACCCAGAATGCTGGGCAGCAATCGAGGGTCGAAGACGTAGTGCGTGCGAATGAGCTCGCTGACGGGGAGAACGTATTGCGCTCCGTCCGCAGCCCAGAACTGCCAGCCACCGGACGGGTGGGGAAATCGCCCGCCAAGCCAGTCCTCCGGCACGACGTCGCCAGCCGAGTCAGGGCAGACCCAGGTGGCGCCCATCGACAAGAGAGGCTCGATATCCCGAGGCGCGTCGGCCGCGGCCACAGCGGCCTTGCGATGCCACCGCGAACCGAGCATCAGGAGGGGCATGCGGTCCAGCGGCAGCCAAAGTCTCACCCTCTGACCCGACTCCGCCGCCAGCAGCGCATGGATCTCAAGGGGCCGTTGACGGGAGTCAGCCAGTTGCAGCGCGCCTATCCAGCGCAGCTCATAGGTAGCGTCGCCTTCAGGCAGCTCCTTCATTTGAACGATCGCGCTTCGGGACACCGGTGCTAACCCTCAGACGCGAACCGAGTCGCCATCTGCCGTAGGACCGTGATGGACTTTTGCCGATGTTCCAGGGCAACGCGAACGCGCTTCTCGCGACCAAGCACATCCACGGTCAGCCAGTGGCTTGCGCGAAGCTGGGTCACGTACAGCGAAGCAGTCGACAGACTTACCCCGGTCAGGGAGGCCAAATCCGAGATCGTCAGGCCAGGGTGCTGGGCTGCGAACATGAGAATCTGACCCCTCACCGGATTGACGAAGACCTCGACGAACGCAGCCGTACGCAGGGCGTCTTCTTGAACACGAACCGTGTCCGCCAAGGGCAAGCGACTTGCTCGCGGCGTCGCGTCGACGGGGCGGTCGGGAGGCCTTCGCAACGACCTACGCTCCCACAGACGATCCCGGGCTTTGCCCGGGTGCCAGCGAACCATCATCCACGTTGAAGATCGATTGCGAAGAGCGAGACATAGCCATTTCAAGGGCGGCCGTAGCCGCATGGCGAGCCATGACCCCGGTACTTTGAAGGTCGGATCTGCCGGCCATCGCCACCGGCGATGGCCTCACAGTCATTAGGCGGGTACCTGGAACCCGATTTTCTTGAGGGCCTCGACGCACGCATCCTGATCCTGTTGATAGTTGCCTCCGGAGATTCCGATCCCGCCGATCAATTTCCCGTCCTCCAGAATCGGATAGCCGCCGCCGACAGCGACCATCCGGGGTCGATAGGCCAGCGGCGCCACCTTGGGATCCTTGGTCACGTAGTCGTTCCAGACATGGGTCGGGTAGCCGAACGAGGCAGAACTCCAGGCCTTGTCGATGGCAACATCAACGGTGAGGAAAGGTGCGTCGTCGGTGCGCTCGAACGCGCGCAGGTTGCCGGTGGCGTCGACGACGGCAACGGCAGCTGGGATACCTATTGAGCGTGCCGCGGCGAGCGCCGCGGCAATGAGCGCGACGGCGGTTTCGCGGTTGATCGATGCGGTAGCAATGGACTTGGTCATCACGTTTCCTTAGCCGACGCAAGATCCGGCCGGCTCTATTTGGGTTGGAAGGATATTTGGGGGTAGTCGTCAGAAGCCTTCGAGGACGACCTTGCCAATTGACGTACTACTTTCGATGAGTGCGTGAACTGTCTTCAGGTTGGCGGCATTGATCGGCGACAGTTTCCGGGTCAGCGTCGTTCGGATCTTGCCGTCATCCACCAGCACGGCCATCGCATCGAGGATCTTTCCCTGCTCACTCATGTCGGGCGTGCCATAGATCGACCTTGTGAACATCAACTCGTGGTGAATCGATACCGCCTTGCGCTTGAACAACATGATGTCGAATACCTTGGGGTCGTCGATCAGTGCGAATCGTCCTTGCGGGGCGATCAGTTCGGCGATGTCGGCGGCATGCTTCTCGGTATGCGTCGTCGAGAAGACGAAAGCGGGGGCGCCAATGCCGAGCTCGGAAATCTGGGCCGCGAGGGGTCGGGAATGGTCGATGACGTGATGTGCCCCGAGCCCCTTCACCCACGCCTGGGTGTCCGGCCGAGAGGCGGTGGCGATGACCGTGAGGTCCGTGCGTTGACGAGCGATCTGGATGGCGATCGACCCGACGCCGCCGGCGCCGCCAATGATGAGGATCGCGGCGGCGGCACCCGGAACGGGTTTCGGCACATCCAGGCGATCGAACATTGCCTCCCATGCCGTCAACGTCGTCAACGGCAGCGCCGCCGCTTCTGCCCAGTCCAGCGACGTGGGCTTTTTACCGACAATCCGGGCGTCGACGAGATGGAACTGCGCGTTGGTGCCGCTGCGCGTGATCGATCCGGCGTAATAGACCTCGTCGCCGGCCTTGAACTGCGTCACGTCCGAGCCGACCTCGCGCACAATCCCGGCGGCATCCCATCCAAGCACTTTCCAATCACCATCCGCGGGCGGTGAGCTGCCGCGAACCTTGTAGTCAACCGGGTTGACGGAGACGGCCATCACCTCAACCAGGATGTCGTGTCCCGCAGCGACAGGCCGAGGCAAGTCGATATCGACCAGCGAGGCATTCTCGGCGATGGGTCCCGGAACCTTGTAACCGACTGCTTTCATGAGTTTCTCCAGCTTGATGAAGGTGCGATTGCAAGAGTAAGAACTGTGGTGATTTTTGAAGCAATCATGTTGATTCCCTAGGTTGTGCTTTAAGCCAATTGCCTGTCGGGCACCAAATACCCGCTTTGGACCTACTCGCGATCGCCACCTTCAATGACCTGCGGCGCGGTCGCTCCAGGGAGTGCCAGATCCGAAAAGTGTTGTCGGATTAGATCTAGCTTGGGATCGATGTAGAGGCGGCAGAAGGGTCTGCTTGGATCGGTTCGATAGTAGTTTTGGAAACGCTCGTCCGACGCCTTGAAGCTCCTGAAAGGAATGACGAGGGTATGCACCGGCTTGCCTGACTGTTCGGCGAAACTGGAAATAGCTCGCTCGGCCTCAAGCCGCTGATGATCGTCAAAGAGGTAGATCGCGCTGCGGTACTTGCCTCGAGGGGAGCGCGCTCTCGTCGCGGAGTGCGTTCTGAGGTGCACCTCGGAAAGCGTTTCCAACTGAATGACTGTCGAATCAAAGGTGACGATCACGCCCTCTGCCCACGTATCTGCAGGCGCGTCTGACTGGACAAATCCCTGGTCAACCTGAGTGACGCCGCGCAATGATTGGAACACGCCTTCCGTGCACCAATGGCATCCCCCGCCAAAGCCAGCCTTTGCGATGGTCACAGTCCATGCCTCGGTTCAATTCGACGCGTGGCTTTGCGCAGATCATTGCTCGGACCGGTGGCAGGACGCCTGGGCGTCATCGCTTATTCCTTCTGAACTATGGCTTGCAGGGGCAGAACGCGACGCTCCGCCCAGCGACAGCAACGTTTAGACGATGGATTCATATCCATCCGAAGTCCAATAACCAACGTCTATGCCTTCTATACCCCTGGCGGTACGCGCCGCCGTGGTGCGCTGGCATCTTCATGCCGACCCGTTGGCCTAGGCGTCCTATCGCCCGTCAGGGGTCAGGACGAAACCCCAGCACGAATGCCACGACCTTTTGCGTGGACATTTCGCAGGGCTTTAGTGACGTCTGATCTGACGCAACCCGATAGAGATTGAAGCTGACAATGTCTGTCCCCGCCAACTCCCTTGCAAAGAGGCTGTTGCGACGACCATCCTCGGATCGCTTAACGGTCACGCCGAAACGGCGGCCTTCGTACGCGCCCTCGGCGTATCCCTCCGGCATCGCTTTGAAGGCGGCATCGAACTCGGCGTGCTCCATCTCAGCTCACTCGTGTTGATCGTCAGAACGCACATGGCTTCTGGGAACTCGTGGCAGCCGTAGCAGATTAAACCGGGGGCAGCCCTCCAGCCGAGAGGCAGGCGCGAAGCCCATTGCAGTCTTGCCTTGCTGCCAGACTTCCCATCCCGTCGGACTATCTCATCACCGCGGACAGCCGAATCGGTGTCGGCGAACTACTTGGCCCGGACTGCAGTAGCTTAGTCTTGAGGTGGCGGCCGCGCGAGGAGCTCGTCAAGTCCGCCCGCGGCATCAAGATCAAATAGGTCGTCGCAGCCACCGACATGAGTGCCGTTGATGAAGATCTGCGGCACGGTGCCTCGGCCCGATGCTTCGACCATGGCCTGCCGGCGGGCTGGATCCGACCCGATATCGATCGATTTCCATTGCACGCCTTTCTCCTTGAGCAGCTCCATAGCCCGTCGGCAGTACGGGCACCAGCTCTTGGTGTACACGAGAACGTCTGGTTTCACGGTACGTTTCCCTTAGTCGATAGTCGAGGCAGAGCCTGTCGCGCCCAGACCCGGGGGTTAGTCATAGACCTGCCGTGGCGTCGTCGTACGGCATCTCACAGTTCGCAGACCCAAAGTCACTCCGGGATGCCGCTAGCGGGTCGTTCGCATGTCACTTCAGCCGTTGGACCACTTTGGGCTATCCGCCAGCACATCGGCGGTCGTCAGCATGCTGGCGTGGTCAATTTACTGATCTCCCATCCATGGGCGCTCGAGGAGTGCAACCGTGCCTTGACCGCCATCGGCGCAAATGCTGACGATCGCGCGCGAGCCAGGAGGCATGGCCCAGAGCTCCTTCACCGCCTGGCTCAGGTCACGCGCGCCGGTCGCGCCAAACGGATGCCCAATGGCGACCGAGCCTCCGTTGGGATTGACACGGTCCCAATTGAAATCGCCCATTGCCGCCTGGACGCCGGCCTTTGTGCGCACCCACTCCGGGTCGGATATAGCCGCCACGTTCGCTAGGACCTGGGACGCGAAGGCCTCGTGGATCTCCCAGAGCCCGATGTCGGCGAAGCTCAGTCGATTCCGGGCGAGCAGGCGAGGGATCCCATACGCCGGCGCCATGAGCAGACCTTCGGTATGGAAATCCACCGCAGACACCTCGTAGTCCACGAGCCGCGCGTAGGGCGTGCCCGTGGGGAGTCGGGCCAGTCCGGCCTTGGTGGCGACCCAGCAGCCGGCAGCGCCATCGGTGATCGGGGAGCTGTTGCCCGCCGTCAGGCTCCCCTTTCCACTGTCGCGATCAAAGACCGGCTTGAGTGCGGCAAGCCGTTCGGGCGACGTATCAGCCCGGGGATTCGCATCGCGCGCCAGCTCCGGCAGCGGGATCACGAGATCGTCGAAGAAGCCACGCTCCCATCCCGCCACGGCGCGCTGGTGACTCTTGAGCGCCCAGTCGTCCTGCGCCTCGCGCGTGACCTGCCAGGCCTTGGCTGTCTCCTCCATATGGTCGCCCATGGTTCGGCCGGTGATCCGGTTGGCCCAGCCCTTTGTGGGCAGCAGGTAGTCACGGGGGGTAAGAGCCTGGAGGGCGCCAAGTGCCGCCGCGGGATCGCTCGCAAATAGGTCCGTGAGTCTCTTGGATGCATCAGCCGTTAATGCGATCTGAGGACGGCTCATGACTTCGGACCCGCCAACCATCGTGAGTTCCGTTCCCCCGCCCAGCATCCCCGCCGCCGCGAAGGTGGCCGTCATGCTGGTAGAGCAGGCCAGGACGACCGAGAACGCCGGCACCGTGGGACTGAGCTTGGCGTCAAGCCAGGTCTCGCGGGCGATGTTGCTCCAGCCCATGTTGGGAATCACGGTTCCCCAGACGAGCAGATCTGGCTCCGCCTGGGCCGCCATCGCCTTTACAACAGGGACCGACAGGGACACGGCGTCATAGGCCGACAACGGGCCTCCACCTCGTCCGAAAGGGGTTCGAAGGCCAGCGGCTACGTAAACAGGTCCGGCAAAACGAGTCATGTGGGTCTCCTACCTTCTTGAACTTGCGGAGGGGTATGGATGTATCAGGTGCCACTGAATACCTACGAAGCGCTAACGCGCGTACAACGGGTCCAGGGATTGTTTAGCTGAGCCCTGTTTGCCCGCACCGCAGAATCTGTTTGAGCCTCTTCAAAACGGAACCGAAAGCTGCCTCTGCCATCAGCAAGAACTTTTCAGACTGAATCCTGGGCTGAACATCCCGATCCAGAGGGCCTGAATTTGATCCCTCCCACTAGCCGCCGTAACGCTCGGTTCGGACACTGGAGGCATCCACGCCTGCCAGCAGAACCGCATCCGTCGCGATATTGACGAAGCCGTTGGATCCACAGACGAATACGTGTGTAGGCATTCGGTCGAGCCGAGCCAGGGTCTCTTGGACCATGGCGCCGTCGACCCGTCGCCCATAGTCCGAGCCGCGAGCCGGCCGCTCCCGCGTGATTGCCAATGCCATGAGGAAGGCCGGATCGCTGGATTCGATCGAATGAAGCTCTTCCGAGAAGAGAACGTCCTTTGCGGTTCGTGCGGAGAGGAGCAACGCTGTCGGCACCGTTTGCGCAAGTGCGTGGCGCTGACGAATCATCGCCATCAACGGCACGAGGCCAGATCCTGCCCCGATCAGCAGCACGGCGTCTGCGGCAGGCTCTGGCCACAGGAAATGGCCTCCCAGCGGACCACGAAGCTCTATTTCGTCTCCGACGGCTGCGACGTCGTGGAAGAAGGACGACACCTCACCATCGGGCAACAGCTCAATAGCGATTTCTATGATCGAGCTTGCGTTTGCAGCTGACGCGATCGAGTAGCTACGCATTGCGCTGTAGCCATCGGGCGCGGTCAGCTTGACGTCGACGTGCTGCCCTGCGATGTGCACAAACGTTCTGCTCAGCCGAAGGAAGAAGCTCTTGATGGTCGGCGTTCGCTGCACGATCCCTAGGATCACGCAGGACTGCCACGATACGCGCTGGTCGCCGTAGTCAGTCATTTTTGTAGCGTTGCTCGCGCCACGGATCGCCGTAGATGTGATAGCCGCGCAGTTCCCAAAAACCGGCCTCGTCACGCGTTGTGAACTGCAGCGCATTCACCCACTTGGCTGATTTCCAGAAGTAAAGGTGCGGTACCAGAAGCCGCGCAGGCCCCCCATGGTCGCGTGGAAGTGGCTTCCCGGCGTAGCTGAGCGCGACCATCGCCTTTCCGGAAAGCAGATCCGCCAACGGAACATTTGTCGAGTACCCGTCGTAGCAGTGCGCCAGTACGAAGTCCGTGGGCCGCTCAAGGCCGGCGTCCGCAAGAATGTCCTCGATCAGCACGCCTTCCCACACAGTATCGAGCTTGGACCAGGACGTGACGCAGTGGATGTCCCGGGTCACCTTGGTCTTGGGCAGGGCATTGAACTGGCTCCAGTTCCACACCTTGGCGGGCTTCGGGCCGATCTTGACCGTGAATTTCCAATCGGCGGTATCCACGAGCGGCGTGGGTCCGGCCGACAGGACCGGAAAGCCCGCCTCGAGATGCTGCCCAGGCGGAACCCGATCCGCTTGATTGCTGCCCGAACCGCGGCCAGTGAATCCTCTGGTGACCATGGCGAATCCCCTTACGTGTCACGACAGAAAGGAACCGGTTTCATCCCAAACCACTGTGCATTCCCTTTGCACAGGTCGCTGCCGCACGGGCAACCGGGTGAAGGTCAGAATAGCGGATGCCAAACATCAGTAGCTACCATCCCCCGACGCGGCGAGGCACGCGCATCACCTGGAAACGGTAGCATCCGGCCGACACCATTGCCCAATAGCGACGAGCTATATCTGCGATAGCCCAGGCAGGAATTTATGGCCAACCCCGGACAGCGTGTTAACAGCCGAGAGCGTCCTTTCCTTTGGCGGTATGGCCCGGGCGAATACCGCTACTGCCGCACAGCCCCTGACGGTCCGCCACGCCGTGGTAGCTAGGGCAATGCCGCGTGGTGCAAAGCTGGATTCCTTGATGGTGCGCCGTTGGCCAATCTGCGCCATCGCCTTGCGCCAACCAAGCATGGAGCCTATGTCGCAAAGCTATTTCAAATACTTCAGGCTTACCTTCATAGTCTCAGGTGCGGTTCTTACGAATCCCGAGCAAGCCTCGGCTTGAGTGCCGAGCTGGCGGATCAAGCGTTCGGAAGACAAACCGCAGGGGCCTTCGAACGATCGGCTGGGACTGCTCGCTCGGGACATTTACCAGGCATCTACATCAGGGGTGGAGAATCCAATGAACGTGACCGAACGACAGGCACCTGAGCTTCGGGTGCAGCGATGGATTGGCGCCAATGGAGAGAAGATCGCACCTCTCAAGCTGTCGGACCTGGGCGCAGGACCGAAGATCCTGTTCGCATTTCAGGACTGGTGCGGCGGTTGCCATTCTCATGGCTTCCCAACGCTCCAAGCGCTGCACGCTGTCTTGAGCGACCAGGGCGTAGGCATCGCGGTGATCCAAACCGTATTTGAAGGTGCGCACGAGAACACCTTCGAGAGACTGCGACCGAACCAGCTCGAGTACGAACTTCCTGTCGCATTTGGTCATGACGAGCCCCCGGCCGGCTCGACGCTTCCCACGTTCATGCAGGACTACCGAACCCGTGGAACGCCCTGGTTCACGGTCATCGACGCGAGCGGACGCATTATCCTCTCGGACTTCCGCCTGGATGTGGGTCAGCTTGTGAAGGCGCTGGAGCAGGCCTAGTCAATGTGGCGATGGCTCGTTCTGGCCACCACCCACCTGGCGGTGCTCGCGCTAGGTTTTGGCGCCGGCATCTATGCCCTGCCAATTCTGACCGCACCGGGGGCGCCGGATGCAGAGGCACTTGATCGCGTCGCTGCTGAAACGCTCTACGCAGGGCGCTTCGTGCGAGATCTCAAAGGCAGCAATCGGCTCCACTGGGGCGAGGGCGAGGTGCGCGTGTCGCGCAACCACATTGCGCACTTTGGGCACTTGGCCCCAGGCCCCGACTACAAGCTCTATCTCGCCCCACGCTTTGTCGACACGGAGGCGGCCTTTCTCCGCGTCAAAGACGTATCGCGCCGCGTGGGAGACGTGAGGACGTTTAACGGCTTCCTAGTGGATGTGCCGACCGACACCGATGTTCGTGACTACACCACGGTCGTTATCTGGTGCGAGTCATTCGGTCAGTTCATCAGCGCCGCTGAGTACCAGGCCTCACGTCTTACTCGAGAATGACGAGCGCGTTGTATTCCGTCAGGCCGGGGTGTAACCCCGGCCTGAACTGGCTGTCTCGCGGGAGGGCTCGCCTCGCTTTGAGCAGGCGCCAGCCAGAAGAACGGGAGTAGATCTACTCGACACTTTCTACGGTGATGTTCCGGCCGTTGAACTGCACGGTCTCTCCCGCGCGTGCGCCTTCAATGGCCTGGAAGATCGGCGCCATTGTGGAGATGCCCATAAGCTCCTGCCCATGACAGTTGAACTGGCTCGTTGACACAGCAACCACAAAGTACCGGCCGGACAACTTAACGACGGCACCCTCAACGACGGTAGACTTCGGCCCGAAATCGATTGTTTCGAGCTTTTCAATTTTATCCGCATAGTCATGGAGCTTGTCATCAAGCCCTTCGGCGAGGTCGCTCGCGATTTCCGCCTGAGCGTGCTCGTCATTCTCGATCGGCTCGCTTCGATCAAGCCGAGCAGTCGACACGTAGCCTAGATACGTGTCGCGAGCGCTCTTCAAGGCCGCCGTTTCCAACGACAGCATCGTCTCTCTGATGTGGTCTTTGTTCCAGTTCACAATCACCTCGCCTTGTATCGCTATTGGAGCCGTCTGCCCGTCAGGATCCGCCGGGGACCGCCGTGTAATTGAGCTTTGTCATCCCGCCCACGCGGCTATTCATCGCTGACAAAGTCCTCTCCTTGATAAGGAGCTCGGATCAGCCTGGGGTCTCGGATGATGCTTGTGACCAGCCAAACATAGGTTTGCTCTGCGGTATCAAATCCGAGGATGCTGAAGGCACCGCCGAAGGGACATGCGGGAAAGTCGGGGAACCCTTCCCGAAGGACATAACGCTCGGGTTCTTGTTCAAACTCGCGCTTGTAGACCTTGCGCAGACCGTGCTTGCTCGGCACATCCCGGTCCCCTGTCGGCACCGTTTCTCGATGTGCCAAAAGCTGCTCGGAAAAGTCCGCATGGCAAATCTCGTCGAACACATCGAATGCGTCGATAAGGAGTCCCCGGTGCCCCGTCTTTGGGTCCGTGATCGCGTAGATGTTTGAAGCATCCTCCGCATCGTCGCCACTCTCCAGGCGCAGCGCAGCGTCCACACGCATAGAGCAAGCATCCAGTTTCGATCCGAATTCGAGATCGACGAGATGGCCATCCTTGACACGATACTCGCGGTCGTATCCCTTGGCGACGTACGACTGCACTGCGCTTATGACATCGGTCACTTGGGTGTTCATTGAGGCGCCTTCATCTCGCGTTGAATGGAGCGTGCGCCCGCACGGGGCGTGCTGTGGACTGCCGGAGGACGGCGGAGATGTTTGGGTACAGAATTCAAAGCCACTTTGCCTTCTTCAAGCGCAAGAAGAGGATGAGGCAGGACGTCGCCATGAGCCCGATCACGACGAAGAATCCGTAGGTCGCATTCAGGCCGGGCATGTGCGTGAAGTTCATGCCATATATTCCAGCGATTGCCGCCGGAACTGCCAGTACAGCCGCCCAAGCCGCGAGCTGGCGGGTGATCCTACCCATCCTTTGCGCTTCCAGAAGACTGCTGAACTCAAAGACAGATGACAGGACCTGAAGCAGACCGTTAACCATGGTCTGCACGCGATCAACGTGGTCCGCGACATCGTTGAAGTACGGCCTCACATCGGCGCTGATGCAGGGAAAGTGCCCGCGAACCAGCTTTCTGACCAACTCGGCCATCGCTCCGAGCGTACGCTGGAAGTGGGTGAGCTCGCATCTCAGTGCAAAGATGCGGGCGACGTCTTCTCGTCCGAGAAAGTCGCCAAGTGACCGCCTTTCCATTGCCAGGACGTCATCTTCGATCATTTCAAAGATGGGCAGATACTGGTCGACAATCCGGTGCAGGATCGCGTGCAACACGTAGTCGACGCCCTTTCCCAACAGCGCCGGCGAAGCCTCGAGTTGCTTTCGAAGGGTACCTAGCTCTCCGGCGTGGCCGTGCCTTACGGTGATGAGATGATTGTGGCCGGTGAAGATTGCCATCTTCCCGTAGCGAATCGTGTCGCCTACCAGCTCGGCAGTCTGGGCGACGACGTACAGCTCATCGTTGTAGACCTCGAGCTTGGGCGGGCACAGCGGGTGCATCGCATTATCGATGGCCACCGGATGGAGCTGATAGGTCGTTTGTATCGCGTGAAGCTCCTCGGCAGTGGGGTCGTGTAGCGCGATCCAACAGAAGTCCGATCGACTCTTATCCCATTGGACGTGCTCGTCGAGCGCGACGTCCCTGATTCGCTTACCTTCGTTGTAATAGCAGGCGGCAACGATGCTCATGCCGGCCTCGCAGGGATCTTCAGACCCCGCTGTACAGCTGGTCGAGCTAGCCCACGACCGAGCCAGGCTTGGATATTCGAGTATTCGCTTAGCCCGACGATGTCGCCGGCACCGTAGGTTTCGATCAGCGCGTTTACCCAGCCGAGCGTCGCGATGTCCGCGATCGAATAGTCATCGACGATCCACTCGCGCCCTTCCAGCTGCCGATCAAGCACCCCTAGGAGTCGCTTGGATTCGTCGATATAGCGCTGTTGTGGGCGTTTATCTTCATAGTCCTTTCCGCCCCAGCGCAGGAAGAAGCCTAGCTGGCCGAACATCGGCCCGATGGCCGACATCTGGAAGAACACCCACGTCAGAGTTTCGTAGCGTTTGGCGGGTGCATTTGGGATGAGTTGGCCGGTTTTCTCGGCCAGGTAGATGAGGATGGCACCGGATTCCCAAACCGCAATCGGGCTCCCGCTTGGCCCTGCAGGGTCGATGATTGCCGGTATCCGGCCGTTCGGATTCAAGGACACGAACGCCGGATCTTTTGACTCGTTTTTGGAGATATCGACCAAGTGGGGCTCGTACGGCAAGCCGGTCTCCTCCAGCATGATCGAGACCTTGACGCCATTGGGCGTGGGAGATGCGTAGAGTTGGATGCGCTCGGGATGAGATGCCGGCCAGCGCTTCGTGACCGGAAAGGACGAGAGATCTGACATGGTTCTGCGATCCTGGTGATGCGATGGCTGGGGACTGGAGAACTCAACCCTATCAGCACTGGGTTCGATAACCGCGCCGAAGAAGGGCGCGGTTATCGATGACTGCGAGGAGGACGGGGGCTCAGGTCGCGACCCGCGAAGACGGTTCTGCCTCAGCCCCGGCCGATGACCGCACAAGGTCCCCGTTTTAGCGCTTGGGAAGAACCCAGTTGGAACGGGGAAAGTGGCACGTATAGCCGCCCGGCCGATTCTCCAAATAGTTCTGGTGCTCCGGTTCGGCCTCCCAGAATTCGCTCACCGGCTCGACTTCGGTGACCACCTTGCCATCCCATAGTCCGGAGGCATCTACATCGGCGATTGTGTCCTCGACAACGCGTTTCTGCTCCTCGTCGACATAGTAGATGGCCGACCGATAGGAGAGCCCACGATCATTGCCCTGGCGGTTCTTGGTTGTCGGATCATGGATCTGGAAGAAGTACTCCAGGATATTCCGGTAACTGGTCACCGCCGGGTCGAATATGATCTCGATTCCCTCGGCGTGCGTGCCGTGATTTCGGTACGTGGCATTGGGAACATCGCCACCTGTGTAACCGACACGCGTCGAAACGATGCCCGGCTGCTTGCGAATGAGATCTTGCATGCCCCAGAAGCATCCACCCGCCAGAACTGCGCGCTGATGCATGTTAAGCCTCCTTGATCTGATCGAGATACTCGCCGTATCCCTCGCCTTCCATCTCGTCACGCGGGATGAACCGAAGAGACGCAGAGTTTATGCAGTACCGAAGGCCGCCGCGGTCGGACGGACCATCCGGGAACACATGGCCAAGATGACTGTCGGCATGTACCGACCTGACTTCCGTCCGCCTCATCCCATGGGCGCCGTCCTGAACCTCGTTCACGTTGGCCTGAACGATCGGCTTGGTAAAGCTCGGCCAGCCGGTGCCAGAATCGAACTTGTCCGTCGATGCGAAGAGCGGCTCTCCCGACACGACGTCGACGTAGATGCCAGGCTTCTTGTTGTCGTTGTGTTCGCCCGTGAATGGCCTTTCGGTACCCGCGTTTTGGGTGACCCAATGCTGCTCCGGGGTGAGACGGTCCAACGCTGTCTTTGACTTTTCAAACTTCACGATAGCCTCCGTTACGCATCCAGTGGGGCAGCCAAACTGTCGTTTGTGTTCCTAGTCAGTGCGACGACTATCGCAGCGCGCCTTGGATTTATCCAATACGTGCAACGTATCGCGGCGATAGCATTGAAGCACTTCGCGATCTGATTCACTTTTGTTCGCCCCAGGTCGCCAGCTGCTGATACCTTGAGTTGACCATCACAGGTTTGGCGAGCGCCCCGATGAGGCTCTTCGGGTGCCTTGGGAGCGCAATCGCCGGCCGTCTGCAGGAGGTTCGTTGGTATGGCGGAGACTAAGTTTGCGTTTGTTGGCGTGGGCGGCTCCCAGCTTTCCGGGCATCTTGAACCGCCGGAGGGAACGCCGCGTGGCTGGGCAATCTTCGCGCACTGCTTTACGTGCGGAAAGGACAGCCGCGCTGCCGTTTACATCTCCCGCGCATTGTCTCGTGCTGGTATCGGTGTCCTGCGATTTGATTTCGCCGGCATTGGAGCCGGGTCGGTAGAGCCCGTCAGCTTCGCGTCGGACGTCGAGGACATTCGTTTAGCCGCAATGGCGATGACGGAGGCGGGGATGCCGCCCTCCTTGCTTGTTGGGCACAGCCTGGGTGGAACCGCTTCGATCGTGGCCGCGGCCGAGCTGCCTGGCGTGGCGGCGGTGGCGACGATCGGCGCTCCCGCCGACCTAGAGCATATCCTGCGTTTTTTCCGGCCGATTGACCTGGATACCATCGCCAGCGAGGGCGAAGCATCAGCAGAGATTGCTGGCCGAACCTTCGTGGTTCGCCGCAGCTTCCTACAGGCGGTTGAGGCGTTTGACATCGAGAAATCCATCGCATCGCTCCGGCGTCCTGTGCTGGTCATGCATTCTCCGCTGGATCAGGTGGTCGGCATCGACCACGCGTCGCGCATCTTCGTCGCATCCAAACATCCCAAGAGCTTCTTCTCGCTCGACACAGCGGATCACCTGCTTACGAGTGCTGCCGACGCGAACTACGCCTCGGCTATGGTGGCCGCCTGGGCGAGCCGCTTCCTTCCACTTCTCAAGACTGATCTTCCGCAGGTCGAGGTTGCGAAGGGAGTTGTCGCCACCGAAACCCTTGCGGGAAAATTCCAGCTCGAGATCCGTAGCGGCGAGCATACGTTCTTCGCCGACGAGCCAGCGTCGGTCGGCGGTCTAGGAACCGGACTATCTCCCTACGAGCTTGTGTCTGCCGGCTTGGCGGCGTGTACGGTCATGACCATGCGTGTCTACGCAATTCGCAAGGGCTTTCCGCTCGAACGGGCGAGCACGACTGTGCAGCACGAGAGGGTGCCGGGCATGATGCCGCCCGACCGATTTACCCGCACCATCACCCTCGATGGCCCGCTGAACGATGATCAGCGTGCTCGGATTCTCGCGATCGCTGATCGATGCCCGGTTGATCTGACCCTAGTCCGGGGTTCTGACGTTCAGACGGAGCTTTCAAGCGGCACTGAGACTGCGGTACCCGCGCCAGACTGAAACAAGCGCCTACCGGCTGCGTCCATTAACACGGCCGTTTTACGCCAAGTGGGTTACGGATGTAGTTTGCGTCTACCGTACTTCCCTAGCTGGACCTATTTCTCAATGGGGCACGTGCGCGACTGCAATTTCACACCTCTCGACCGGCAGCAATACCTCGATCGAGCAACTCTGCGTCGACGGGACAGTCCGTACACCCCTCATGGCAGCAGAGGCGACATATCCGGTAAGAGTGTTCAAGACTCTCAAGACGAGCGCGGAGGACACGTGCAGAGAGCTGGCCCAGGATCTTCATCTCCTCGTGGGTCAGAACGGCCAGTCCCTCGGCGATGATTTGGTCCCTTGAGTTCAAGACGTCGTCGCTGACCGCCTTGCCAGCACCCGTCAGATAAAGTGCGCGTGTACGTCCGTCAGTGGGATGCTCCCGGCGCTCGATCAAGCCTTCCGTGACCAGACGGTCAACAAGTCGAACCGTTCCTGCATGGGAGAGACCCACGCCCGCGGCCAGCATGCCTACTGACAGGCCTGGCTTGTGCGCTAGCAGTGCCAGCGCCGAGGCGGTGGGGCCTGCCTCGGGCGCACGCGAAGAACTGGCGCGAATGACGTCGTCGCTGATCATCAGCGCGAACGCCCCAAAGACATTGCGATCTTGGAGTTGAGTCATGGAGACCATATATATGTCCACCGCGCATAGACTGCAAGGGAATAGTGATGCTTTTAGGGCATCCGGGAACAGGGGCTAAGCGTATGCGTCCTGTCTTTTGTGCGTATAAACAGTGAGTTGGGTGACCCCGCGGAGACCAGCCCGTCCGATGCGATTGGTATTGGCAATGCCTATCAGCTATGGACTCCTGATCCACTCCAGACACTATATGCACGCCGCATATAGATACGAACGATGACTGGACCCGTCGGAGGACGGGCGCTGGCCAGACCCCCTGCCCTCGGGAGGCCGACCACCAGGTCGGCGGATTGCGCAGCCAATTGCTAAGAGGAAGGAGGGGGCATTGCCTCCTGGACGCGGCGGAACCGGGTAACGGTTTGCTTCAGATCCGAATCAGATCAGGGCGTAGCGAGATGAGTGCGCCAAGGCGTGGCTTGTCAGGCACTTGGAAATTGCGGCGGCGCGGATGGCCTATGAGGGGCAGCGCTGAAATGAGGTCGCGCAATTATGTGCCGCTGCGCTGTCCTTAGCGTGTGAGGACTAGTGGACGCGGAGCTGCTGCCCAAGCCGCGCGTCTTGCAGGGAATCTGAACTAGCTGCCCGTTTGCCACGTAGTGACTGCCCGTTGCATCGACCAGGCGGTTGGTCAGTGACCCGTGTCTTCGCCAGCAGCGTCCGCCGTAGCGTGCGTTGTCCCGGGCTTGTGATGCGCCGGTGCGTAGATGGTGTAGAGCTGCATAGACGCTTGGCCGATATTGGAGATGTTGTGCCAGGTCCCGGCGGGCACCAGCACGCACCATCCATCGGACACCTCTTGGTCGAAGGTGAGTTCATCCTTCTGCGGCCCCATCTGGATCCGACCCCGTCCACCGTCGAGCCGGAGGAACTGATCGGTATCGGCGTGCATCTCGAGGCCAATGTCGCTTCCCGGTGGAATGGACATCAGGGTCAACTGCAGATAGCTGCCACTCCATCTCACCGAACGATAGTTCGGATTATTGATGGTCTCACTCTCGAGATCGAACGCATGGGGCGCTGGGCCCAAGTCTGGAGTCTTCACGATCTCTCGTCCCAATGAATGAAGGTGGCGCCTACTGCCCCTTTCCTTCGCAGTGCCGAAGTTTGCGGGTGCAGGAAAGATGCGCTGCGCGGAGTGCGCAGTTACCTCGCTTCCAGCAAATACGCGACAATCTCCCCTCGCTTCTTCGCGTCTTGAACTCCCCGCGGGAAAAGGCCGCCCATTCGATTTCCAGGAATAAGTTCCTTGGGCTTCTCGATATGACTGGCGAGGTTCTCTGCGGTCCAAATCACTTCGGAGCTCGACATCGCAGGGGAGTATGCGTATCCGGCTGATGTCCCGGCCTTTCGGCCCGCCACGCCTGCCAGGGAAGGCCCTATCCCGCTTTCACCTGGGGTCATTGAGTGGCAAGAGGAACAATAAATCTCGAACGTGACCTTGCCGGCTGCCACGTCGCTGTCCGTATCCTGCGCTACGCCGACGACGTCGCCGCCCGCCTCCTGCGCTCCGGCGCCGCTGTGCCTGGCGGCACCTGCTTCAGGCTCGCCGACGATGATGTCCTTTGGAACCGTTGCCTGGGCGTTGGGGCCGAGCGCCGGGTAAGCGTAGCTATATACCCAATCCGACTGCATCGCCGGAACGTGGCAACCTTTGCAATCCGCCTGGTAATTGGTCGATATCTGCTTCTTGGTGGCTGGATCAAACTCTGCCCAACCCCAACCATCACCCCACAGCGGATTCGATGGAAAGCGTTCGTTTGCATCCTTGACCATCAGAAACCACGTTTTGGTCTCATTGGCCCAGAACGCGTTACCGGTTGTATGTTTGGAGCCAACGGCCAACGTGACTTCCTTGACCAGCACGGCGCCATCAAGGAATCTGCCGGTCTCGTTGAAGTTAACCACGTCAATGGGGCGTGCATAGACGGAGTGGATGTCTGCCACTCCGCCATCACCCGTGACCGCCCAGGACCCAATGAACACAAACCCGCTTGGGAAATTGGCCGGAAACCCGATGTCTCCTGTTTTGCTGACGAAAGACGAGTACGGGTCCAGTTCCGCCTGTACGGGGTCACTCTGTTTGCACCCCCCTGTGCAAAGCAGTGCGGCGATCGCGACAATGCTCCCCGCTGCCATCCGCAAACCGATTCTGCTCATGCGACTCGCCCCCACTTCGTTCCCGCGCGCTCCCCCTCCCGCGAAGAGGGCAGTCCATAACAGCCCTCTTCGCATGGACGATGCATGTCAGTTCGCAGCGACAGGCAGAGGTAGCGGGGCGAGGATCGATTCGTAGAGTTTGACGTAGACCATGTCTTCGTCGGCGTTGGCGATGTGGCAACCAGCGCACTCACCAACCGGCTTGACGGCTGCTTCCGCAAGATACGGGGGGGGTGCGTGATTGAAGTTGAAGTAGCCCCAATTGTTTGTATCCGCGAAGCGCTTGCTGTCTTTCACGGAGACATCCAGACCATTGACCGCACCTGGGAAGTAGCCGCGACCAGAAGGCAAAACGCGCGAGCCATCGGGGAAATCGCCTTTGGGATCGTCAACCAGTTGCAGTTCCTTGATCATCATCGTGCCTTCCGGCCACTTTCCGGTTTCCCGGTATGCCTTGAACGCCGCCGGCTGGACGTAGACATTGTGGAATTCCGGGAAGTTCGATTTCCCATCATTCAGGCCATGCGGTGTCAAAGGAGCTCCGATGAAGACCATCTCCCGGAAATCCTTGGGTTGGATCAGATGCCCCTCGGGCGACCAGACCGGCGGGATATCAATCTCCGGGTAGGCTGGATCCGATCCAAGCCCCGATGCCGGAGCGGGGGCCGCAGCCGCGACCACAGGAGCGGCCGACGCCACGCTGGGCTCTGCCGCTTGATTTGTGCATCCCGCAAGTACGAGGAATTACATCGACAGCGCGATGCATCCAAGACCGTTTTGGAATCTTGAGTGGTTGATGCTCATGGAAGTACTCCCCTAGTGGGCGCGACAGAAACGAGCGCACGCTGACTATTGAGAAGCGCCATCTCTAAGTCAAATAGTGCAAACGCATTGGAACGATGCCTTTAAAACATAGTCGGCTGCTTTCCGCTTCCAAACACGATTGCTAGCTCATAAGACGCTCCTTATGCGCCCTTGCTTGAGGGCTCCCTGGACACAATTGGGCGTATGTTTCAGGCGCGATGATCTGAGGTAATGTCGGGCGTGACCCGCTCTAGGAGAGTCCAGTGCATATGACTGGCAGTCCCGTCTCGCCCGAGCAAGGCGAGAGTGATCGCGACAACGTTGTCCTACGCTGCGAGCGGTATCGAGAGGCGTTCTTGTTGTTGTTGAATGCGCCCTTTGAAGATCTGGACGACAGCCTGATGCGCATGTTGGCCGTGCTGGCGACCACCCTGGACGTCGACCGTGTTGGTCTGTGGCTGTTCACCGATGCTCCTCGCGGCATCCAGTGCGCCCACCAGTGGGACCGAGAGGTGGGTGGACCAGTT
The DNA here is from genome assembly GCF_056760155.1 of Stenotrophomonas sp. STEN022. Classification (NCBI taxonomy): domain Bacteria; kingdom Pseudomonadati; phylum Pseudomonadota; class Gammaproteobacteria; order Lysobacterales; family Lysobacteraceae; genus Stenotrophomonas; species Stenotrophomonas sp. STEN022. The sequence continues at coordinate 10,197 of NZ_JBRREG010000050.1, read as the reverse complement.
GTACCTGATGTCTTTCTTGCGAAGGACTATCCCCACTATTTTTCTGCCATCTCTAGCGAACTTCTGATTACGGTGACGGATACGCGCACGGACGCACGTACAAGCGAACTGTCACAGGACTACCTCGAGCCTCTTGGAATTCTCTCGCTGCTCGACGTCCCCGTTCGTGCGTTTGGTCGTTACCTGGGCGTGTTGTGCCATGAGCACAGGGGCACGACGCGACTGTGGACGGCGGAGGAGCAACACTTCGCCTCTGGCGTCGCCAATCAGATTGCGCTGGCTCATGAACGGCATCAAGCAAGCAAGACCCAGCGGGAACTACTTTGGCGCTGTACTCATGATGAGCAGACGCAGCTTCCCAACCGGGCTTACCTTGATGGCGCGTTGCATGCCGCCGCGTCAGAGAACACTTCCGGCGTCACCTTAATTGTTACGTCTGTCGATCAATGCAGTTACCTGTTAGGCGCTTTAGACAATAGGACCATGGCCACCGTGGCGCAGCAGATTGCACAACATTTGCTGCGCGTGGCACCCGGTGATTGGCGCGTAACCAGGACGGCCCCAAATGAATTCGCGCTTCTCACTCAGAATAGCGATGCTGTCACGCTTACTCATGCGCTTCACACCTTGTCGGCTGCACTGAAACTTACAGTACAGGTTGGCAGGCAGCGCGTTCCTCTGACATGGAGTTCGGGCTACAGCCAACGCGAGCTACTGGCGCCAGATGACGTCAACGCGTTGATCAGCGAGGCGCAGCTGGCATCCAGCGCTGCGCACATGTCCGGCGGAAATTGCCTGGTTCAGTTTGATTCCGCGATGCGATCACGCCTGGCCGCACAGCTTGAGCTCGAACAGGAAATGCGAGATGGATTGGAAGCCGCGGAGTTTAGGCTTTTCTTTCAGCCTGTATTTAAGCTCGAGTGCGGAACTTGCGTGGCGGTAGAAGCCCTTCTTCGTTGGCAGCATCCGGAGCGAGGGGTGATTTTTCCTGATGCATTTCTTCCGGTCGCGCTTTCTTCTGGCCTTATCCTTGACCTAAGCCGGTTTGTCGTTCGGGAGGCATGCCAAAGTATCTCGAAGCTTCGCCAGCAGTCGGGGCTCACCGACTTGCAAATAGCAATCAACATGTCGGCTCCAGAAATCGTGGTCCCAGGAACCGTTGAGCTTTTGGCTGACGAACTGAGTCACGCGAATGTCAGACCAGAGTCCCTGACGCTTGAGATAACCGAGTCCGCCTTGATACTCGATCTGGGCCGGGCTGCAGACGTGCTGTCCAGTATTCGTGACTCTGGGATCAAGGTAAGCCTGGATGACTTTGGCACCGCCTACTCGTCACTGTCCTGGCTTCGACAGTTGCCAATCGACAACGTCAAGATTGATCGCGGCTTCGTGGCAGGCATGATCGATGACCACCGTGATAAAGCAATCGTCGAGGGCATAGCCGCTCTGACAAGGTCCTTTGGGAGAGAGGTCATCGCGGAGGGCATTGATACGATTGAGCAGCTTGCCGCATTGCGGGCTATTGGCGTCGAGTTTGGCCAAGGCTATCTTTTCTCTCGGGCGGTGCCGCTTGAGGAGTTCGTACCGACGTTGCTGCACAGCTGCGCAACGCTATTTGCCCCTGCCCCCCGAACACCACCCGTCTAGATGCTAGGGCGTTGACGAGCCCCTGGCTATTCGCTGCCCGCCATGGACGGCCGGCTCGCTGCGTGTATGCAGCGTCTAACTTGATTGTTGGTGCTGGTCGACGCGGCCTAGGCCGCTGATGCTGACCACGCCCTAGCCTGTGTATCCGGCTACGGTCGCTTCCGGCCATAAGCGGCCTGGGTGCCGCCTCGGGCACCGATTCAAGGCGCCGCGGCTGTCTTAGGCCGCGGATGGTGCGGACAGAACCCAAGTTACGGCACGTAAATGTCAGTCTCGTAATTTAAGAGAATCCGCCGCCAATTCCGTAATTGGTCGTAGGATATTGTCCATGAGAGATTTTCCGGCGAGGTCTAGGCAGCCATCGCTCCGTTGGAGGTCCGAGCGCATAGTCGCCTCCCAACCCGAAGTGGTCATCGGGCACACGCGACGGTTGTAACTTCGTGCCGCCCTTCAGCGGCACCTGAAGTGCCATTTCACGAGGGAGTCGCGCTACAGAAGCGAGGCATGCGCGTGCTTCTCCTAAGGAATCCGCGTGAGTCGGCCCGCCCAGTCCGCTTCGCTCCAGAGAGGAACAAGTGAGTCGTACGCCATAGCCGCCGCGCGGCCCGATGCAATCTCGACATCGGAGGTCGCGTACTCTCCCCCGGCCACGGCTTCGTGCTCAGAAATGCCGCTGAGGATACGCTGACACTTGATGTGGTTCCGCGTGAGAATGAACTGCACTGGACATCGAAGATGTCGCAGAAACTCCAAAGGGGTCGGTGCATCGCCGGCCCACAGTCGAATGATCTCACCGTCAGGAGTTCTAATCGGCTCTTGTCCCGCGCGCATTCCGACCTGGCCAATGACCGCGAGGTGGAGAAACCGCTTGATCATCGACGAATCGGCAAACAGAACCCCGTCGACGCCGTCCGGTACCGAGTACTGAAGGTTGTTGATGACACAAGGCACAAGCAGTTTCCCGCGGGCCTCCGGCAGTTGATCATCGAGCATGTCCGGATGTTTCAGAAGCCCATCAACCAACCGGCGGACTTGCCTGGCGTGGCTGACACTTTCCTGCCGCGCATGATAGGCCAGCTGAATAACCCCGCCTGAGAGGGTGTGATTCTTGCACTCGAACAAGAAACAGAAGTTCCCCCAGACCATTAGCGCGTCGTAGTCGTATTCTTCCTTGTCGCGCTTCTTCGTGAAGTGGGCGACCTTGCGGCCGGGCCCCTGGATTTCTTTTCTAAGACGCTTCTCGAACTCGGTTCCTTTGCGTTGAACCGTTGCGCCAACCCCGTTGAGTGCCGAAACAATGATTGGGCCAAGAATCCCATTCCGTTGGCTCGGCGCGACGAACAAGTAACGGTCCTCGCCCACGCGAATGAACGGATGGTCGTAGATGTCGCTGCGTCGGCTCGTCAGGCAGCAGTGGCTGAGGAAGCGGTGAGCGGCGGTCTCGCTCAGCCCACCACGGGTCAAGTACTGAACGATCTCAGCCTCTGCCAACTGCGGGCAGGGGTGGTCGGTGGCTGCAGTCACGATTTCTGCGGCGAGTCGCCGCAGGATCGCGTAGCCGCGCAGCCACTCCATGAGCGTTAGGCCGGCATATTGCTTCGTATCATTCTGCACGTCGTACGAGTAGTACTCAAATAGCGTATAGAGCCCATGCTTTTCCTCGAATGAGACAAAGGCCGCCGGCGCCAGCGGCGTGTGCTCGTCTAAACTGGGGTCAGCACCTCGGTACCCGCTCGCCAGCATCTCGAAGTACTGCTGATGGGTGCGCGCGAGCAACCGATCGTTAGCAATGTAGTCAACCAACTCCACGTCGTGGTTGGGCTCAACATCCAGGATGGACGTGATCCCGGCTGGAGTATTTTTCGGAAGCGGCGGTGGCACATATTCGAACGGGCGATGGTCAAAGCGGGCACGGACCTGTGCCCGCTCCCAGCCGCCCCATGCTGCGGCAAAGCTCAGCACCGATTGCACAGCCTCTATCTCGTCGATTGACGGACGGTGGAGCGCGCTCGGCAGCACGACCTCGCCAGCCTTGTTCAACCAGCTATTCTGGTACGCGAGGAGCAGCACCGTTGCGCCCATGGCCTTGAGAACACCGAATAGCTCCGTGTCCGGATTGACAATGCGGCCTCCAATCGAAAAGTTGCTTTTCACCCGCAACTCGGGACCCTTGTCCATGTCCTGTTGTGCGCCTTTCTCAAGCATCTCCAGCATTTGGCACGCAAAGGCCGTGGCGGCAGCCACCTGTGTGATCGGCGGCAGGGCCGCTCCCGCCGACTTTCCCGTCTGATCGAGTATTTTTGCGAAGTTGATGTCGACGGTATTCAACAGATCCGGGAGCGCCTGCAGCGTCGCGGCCGCATCGGCATCGAGACTGGTGAGCGCCAGAGCTACATTGGCTATGAACGACTTTCGTCGCGCGGGCCAGTCTTTCTTGGTGCCATGCTTGTCGAGCAACGACTCACTCTTCCACAGCGTATCTACCACCTCTTTGGCCGTACGGCTTCCGCTTGGCTGCACGAACCCGGCCACGGCCGTGGCGTCCAGCCGACCGATGGCCTTCTCGAGTTCCGAGCCTTTTAGATCTTCCATTCACAATTGTCCTGATTTGGGTGATGTGCAGTACTGCGACTATTTGCCAGAGAGTGCTTCGGTTATATCCATACACACGGCAGACAACCAGAATATCGGACGTCGGAGCAGGTTAGAGATCGTCATAGGCGGCCATACGACGACCTCAGGACTGCCACCTCGGCCAACAAGTCCCGTTAGCGAAGGCTGCGGAAGCCGAGTCCGCTATCTTCCGGAAGCGGGTGTCTGCGGCCCCGATCCGACATGCTGGTCGCCAGTACCCCCGCGGGAAGGCTCACTCAACACTAGAATCCCTGGCCCGCTATTGCCGGTGCAAGGATTGAAGTCGAGTAGCGCCTGCAATGTGTGTGAGCTAGGGGCCATTACCTGTCCAAATCGACCGTTCCCCCGGCGGGCTAGGAGGCCGCGCGACCCCCTCGGCGAGCGACTTTCTCGGGCGCGACGGCGCCTGGAAGTTAGCGCGTGGGGACTTACGTAGCGGTGTCTGGCTTCTCTCGTCCGGCCGAATTTAAGGACGAGCCGCAGAGTCCTCTCGGACCCCAGCGGGGGTCAGCGGCCTCTATCCGCTTATGTCCGCCCTCATTGACAGACGGACCTTTTCAACCATGAATGTCTGTCCAAGTGTCGCGCAGGGTAACGGTTCGATTGAACACCGGCTTGCCGGCTCTGTGATCGCGGCGATCGGCAACAAAGAAGCCCAGTCGTTCAAACTGTAGCTGTGTCTCTGGACCAACAAGGGCCGCTGACCTTTCAACAAAGCCAGAGGCAACGCGTACAGACAGCGGATTCACGAATTCGCGGTACGTCTTGCCGTCTTTGTCGTTGTCCGGATCCCGAACTGAGAAAAGTCGATCGTAGAGTTGGAACTCTGCCGGCACCCCGTGTTTTGCACTCACCCAGTGTATTGTTCCCTTCACTTTGCGGCTTGCGCCGGGCATTCCGGGGCGCGAGTCAGGGTCTAGCGTGCAGCGCAGCTCTTGGACCAGGCCGTCCGCCGTCACAACGTCGTGGCACTTGATCAGTCCTACCCCACGCAGTCGGACTTCCTTATCTCGCGCCAGCCGGTGAAAGCCTGGCGCTGGTACTTCCGCGAAGTCTTCCCTATCAATCCATATTTCTGGCGAGAAAAGGACGGTCCGCTCGCCGAACGCGGAATCCTTGGGATGATTTTGGAACGTGACCTCGCTCTCATGACCCTCACCGAGATTCGTGATGATCAGTTTTAGCGGATCAACGACCGCGAATCTTCTGGCACAGGTGGAGTCCATGACCTCGCGAATACAGCCCTCCAGCACCGAATAGTCAATCAGCGAATTCTGTTTGCTGATGCCCACGCGGTCGGCCAGCAGCCGCAGCGCCGCGGGCGGGCAACCGCGGCGGCGCAGGCCCTGCAGGGTGGGCATGCGCGGGTCGTCCCACCCCGACACCAGGCCTTCCTCCACCAGGGTGAGCAGCTTGCGCTTGCTCATGACGGTGTAGCTGATGTTCAAGCGGGAGGATTCGATTTGGCGCGGTTTCGCGACCGGCGCGGCCAAGCCAGCGTCGAGCACCGACTGGTAGAGCTCCGGGTGTCGCACCAGGTCCACGTTGTCCACGAACCAGTCGTACAGCGGCCGGTGGTCTTCGAACTCCAGCGTGCACAGTGAATGGGTAATGCCTTCCAGGGCATCGCTCAGGGAGTGCGCGTAGTCGTACATCGGGTAGATCGGCCAGGCATTTCCGGTGTTCTGGTGCTCGACGTGCTTGATCCGGTAGATGGCCGGGTCGCGCAGGTTGATGTTTCCGCTGGCCATGTCGATCTTGGCGCGTAGGGTGCGGGCCCCGTCGGGGAACTCACCGGCGCGCATACGGGTGAACAGGTCGACGTTCTCTTCGACGCTGCGGTCGCGGAAAGGCGAGTTGCGGCCCGGTTCGGTCAGCGTGCCGCGGTATTCGCGCACCTGCTCGGCAGTGAGGTCGCAAACGAAGGCCTTGCCGTCGCGGATCAGCTTGAGCGCGCTGAGGTAGAACACCTCGAAATAGTCCGACGCGTGGCGCAGCTCGGCCCATTCAAAGCCCAGCCAGCGCACGTCCTCCTTGATGGCATCGACGTACTCGGGGTCTTCCTTGGCCGGGTTGGTGTCGTCGAAGCGCAGGTTCACCGGGCCGCCAAATTCCTGGCCGATGCCGAAGTTCAGGTAGATCGCCTTGGCGTGGCCAAGGTGCAGATAGCCGTTGGGCTCGGGCGGGAAGCGGGTGCGGATGGCGGCGTGCCGGCCCGTGGCCAGGTCCTCTCGGATGATCTGGCGGATGAAGTCGTTCTTTTTCCGCGGGTTGCCGTCAACGGGAACGGGAGTCGAGGTCATGCGGCCGGCCAGGTGGGTGGGTGAGAGGGGTTGGCGGATGGTCTGCCGACTTTCTGGCGTGCCCACCCACCCGGAGCCCAAAGCTGAACGGCCGGGCGCCTCAGAGCAGGGTATCCGTCGCCCTGGGGCACAGCAATATGCGCCGCGCACATAGTTGCTCTATTTCAGGTATTATGTGCGTGGCGCATATATATGGCTGAATGCCGATGCGTCTTCACCTACGCGTCAGGACGCTTCGCAGCGAGGGCCAGAGGGCTATGGAACTCCATCAGATCAGCTACTTCATCCACTTGGCAGAAACGCTCAACTTCACGAGCGCTGCGAAGCTGAGCGGTGTTTCCCAACCCAGTCTCACCCGGGCAATTCTCCGCCTGGAGCAGGAACTCGGGGGGCCCCTGATCTATAGAAAGGGGAAAAACAGCCGACTTACGGGATTGGGACAGCACGTCGAGCTAGAGTTCCGGCGAATGCTAGTTGCGCTGGAGAGCGTGCGGCAGCACTCCGACAATTGGGCGCAGGGAAAACATCAAGTTCTTGATATCGCGGTTGCGCCGACCGTGGGGGCGACAACTTTCGTCCCATTCCTTCTCAGTGCGCTGGAACAGATTCCGTCCATCGAGTTCAAACTGCATTCGCTCAAATCCAGCGAAGACGTCTCGGGTTTGATGTCGGGAAGGTATCACGCGTGCATATTCCCGCAGAGTTCAAGGCCTGACATTAGGTTGTCCGTTGTACCCCTGTTTCGGGAGCGCCTGGTGCTGGGCTGCGCAGCGGATCACCCATTGGCTGCGTTTGACACCATCCACGCTGAAGACTTGGTGGATTATCCGTTCATCGATCGGCTTAACTGCGAGTACCGCGGGCAGATCCAGGATCACTTCACCAGACGAGAAGTCGTTATGCGACCCCGCTTCCGGACAGACCGGGAAGATTGGGTCCAGCGCGTCGTAGCTCAGAGCAGGGCCGTCTGCATTCTCCCGGAGCGGTCCGTTGCAGTTCCTGGCATGGTCACTCGACTGATCGAAGGCCTCACGTTGGAGCATGATCTCGTCATGGCGATGGCCACAGGATCCGCTACACCCGTCGAGCTAAAGCAGTTTGCCCAGTTCGCATCGAACTACGAATGGCACTGATTGATGATCCATGTGCATAGGCGTCATGGCGTCGATGCTCGCAGTGCATGAGAACTACCCGCCAGCCGTGGGATAGGACTCAAATCCGCGTGTATCAACATTCTGCGGGGATTGAGGTGCCCGCCGCCATCGAGATCGCGGCGAGCACCAGCTCCTTGTGGATCGTTGCCCTGACCGCCAAGCTACCTGCTTCGGGTCGACACCGACCACGCGGCTCAGGCCGCTCCAATGCGGGCAATGACCTTGATCTCGAAATCGAAACCCGCGAGCCAGTTGACGCCGAGGGCGGTCCAAGTCGGATAGGGCGCGGCCGAGAAGACTTCGTTCTTCACAGCAAGCACCGTGTCGAACTGCTTTTCGGGGTTGGTGTGGAAGGTGGTCACATCAACGATGTCATCCAGGGTGCAACCGCCAGCTTTCAGGGTCGCCTGGAGGTTGGCGAACGCTAAGCGTACCTGGGCCTCGAAGTCGGGCTCAGGAGAGCCATCGCTGTGGCTACCCACGTGGCCCGAAACAAAGAGGAAATCGCCCGATCGGATGGCGGCGGAGTAAGAATGCTGGATGAAAAGCTCATTCCGGCCGGCCGGAAACACGGCTTCACGTGTGGTCATCGGGAGTTGTCCTGTGGTGGGAGAGGGATTGCGGGTACGTAGCGGTCACTCTAGGCGCTCGTAGCGACCGGATAAACGAGCCAAAGCCGGCATCACTGTTTGTAGAATCAGAACAATCCCGCCATTACCCGGAGCCGCGCATGGACCGAATAGATGCGATGCAGGCCTTCGCCCGCGTGGTGGAGACCGGCAGCTTCACCAAGGCGGCCGAAACACTGCAGACGAACAAGACCCGCGTGACCCAATTGATCCAGCAATTGGAGACGCGCCTGCGCGTGAAACTGCTCCACCGCACCACGCGAAAGGTCAACGTAACCGCCGATGGAGCCGCGTACTACGAGCGAGTCGTACGCCTACTAGCCGACTTCGACGATGCCGAGACCAGCCTCTCTGCGGAATCCGCCGTGCCGCGTGGACGACTACGCGTGGACGTGCCGGCGCCGTTCGCCAGCCTGGTGCTGGTGCCGGCCCTACCCGACTTCCACGCGCGCTACCCTGACATCCAGCTCGACCTTGGCGCCAGCGACCGCAAGGTGGACCTGATCGATGAGAACGTGGACTGCGTCCTGCGTGGTGGCGAACTCACCGAGCTGTCGCTGCGCGCCCGCCATGTCGCAGACCTACCGTTGGGTGTCTACGCAGCGCCCGCCTACCTGGCCCGGGCCGGCACGCCAGCTTCCCCGCAGGCCTTGGACGACGGCCAGCATGTCGTTATCGGCTACCGCGGCTCGCGGGCCGGCACTCCGCTGGCCCACACGCTGCACCGGGGCGATGAGCGCCTGCAGGTGCGCGGCCGCCTGGTGCTTACGGTGGATGATGGCAACGCCTACCTCGCCGCCGGCGTGGCGGGCCTAGGGGTACTGTGGTTGCCGACGTACATGGCGAGCGCTCCCCTGGCCCGCGGAGAGTTGGTTCCGCTGTTCGAAGACTGGCAGCTCGATCCGATGCCCCTCTACTTGGCCTTTCCGCCGAACCGGCACGTAAGCCTGAAGCTGCGCGTGTTCATCGATTGGATCGTCGAGCTGATGGCGCGTCGCGGCCCAGGAACGATGCGGATGCCATAGCCTGGCGCTATGCCCCTTCAGGCAGGTTGGCTATGCCTTTCCAATCCGAATGTCCACGACCGACCCCAGTTTGCCACTCCGGCGTGTCCGCCCGTGAGGCCGGTCGCCGTTGGCAGTAGTTGGCAGTGCTAGCGAGCTACTTGGGGAGAGTCGCCATGAGGTTTTTGCTTTGCTGCGCCTTGTCGGCGGGGCTATTTCTCTCCGCCTGCTCGGCCACCCAACCCGTGCGTCCAGATGAAGTCGGGTCAATTGAGCCCACGCGGAACGTAGTCGTCATAAGGGGGCTCGAAGGGGATGGTGATGTCCAACGGGCACCCCCTGCCGTCGTGCGCCGCTTGGAAGTTGAGGAGCGCAACAGCCGATACCTTGGTCGCCTGCAAGCGGTAGATCCTCCCGATCTCCACGTGCGGGTTGTCGATGTCGGTCAGGGTCTTTGCGTCGTCGGCCTTACGGCGGAGGGATACACGTTTCTCGTCGACGCGGGTCACTGGAACGGAACCGCCTGTGCCGACGGGGTGGACAAGCTCCTGCCGGACATGGGTCTGTCCATGGTGGTGCTTACCCACAGCGATGGAGACCACCTTGGTAACCTGCCACTCATCTTAGAATCGAGGGAAGTAGGCACACTACTGTGGACTGGCTACACGCCGCCGCACTGCACGCACGTCGGCGCCTCCGGATGCACCACCTTCTTGGGGTCGTCTCAGAAAACGGAAAATAAAGCACGCTAAGCCGGTTGCAGCGGCCGTAGCGGCCTGAACTTGCCCGCGCCGATCTTGGCGCTGCTGCGCCAGAGGTAATCGCC
>NZ_JBRREG010000049.1:0-34546 GCF_056760155.1 Stenotrophomonas sp. STEN022 | reverse complement strand
CGCCCTCCCCGCCCCCCCCCCCCCCCCCCCCCCCCCCCCCCCCCCCCCCCCCCCCCCCCCCCCCCCCCCCCCCCCCGCCCCGCCCGGCCCCGCCCCCCCCCCCCCCCCCCCCCCCCCCCCCCCCCCCCCCCACTACGCCCCCTCCCTGTGGCGCAGCCAAGGGGAGGGTTGGGGAGGGGGGTAGCCTTGGGGTTGGCTGGTAAGGCCTCTGCCGAGCATGGCTCGGCACTACAAAAACCTGCCGAGCGCCCAAAAAAAAGAAGCCCGGTCGGGGGAGGACCGGGCTTCCAGCGGCGCGTGGGAGAGAGGTCACGCGCCATACAACACCGCTATCTGTTACTTGTTGCTTTGTCGCTTACCAGGTAAAGCGCGGGCCGACGAACCATTCCTTGTCGCCAGCCTTGGCCAGCTTCACTTCGCCGGTCAGGCCCCAGTTCGGGTTGAACTTGGCGGTGGCGCCAACGCGGCCGTAGAACTCGCCGTCCGGATCGTAGCCACGCTTCTTGCTGTAGTTCTCGTAGCCGGCCAGGGCATAGCCTTCGATGTTCTGGGTGAAGGCAGTGCGCACGCCGACTTCAGCGCTGTAGCCGCTGAACTTCGGGCCGTACTCGAGATCCAGCTTCTGGTAGGCCGCACGGGCCAGCAGGTCGGTGTTCGGGGCCACGGTGTAGTTGTAGCCAACACCCAGGCGCCACTGGTCCACGTCAACCTTGCTCTTGTCGGTTTCCTGCGCGTTGTACTCACCGAACACATGGAAGTTCGGATGTACCGCGACCGAGCCCTTCACCGCAAAACCGTCGGCGTCGCCGCCCTTGGTATCGGTGTTCACATAGCCGCCTTCCACATAGTTGTAGGACAGGCCATCGGCAGCCGAAGCGGCGAACGGCAGGGCGGCCAGCAGGCCCAAAGCGATCAAAGAAGTCTTCATTTCGGCATTACCTCGTTATTGGTCTTGATCGTTACGGCCCGAATCGGTGGCCGTTCGACAGTTGTGAATTATCCGTTAGCCGACGTAATCCACCCTGAATATCAAACTGACCAGTACATAAATTAAGGTGAAGAACGGGGAACTTTGCGAGTGGCCAATGAAGTGCCGATAGCGGCCGAAAACTGTCGCTTGGCGCGTCGGTGCCCGTAGCTGTGCTGCGTAAGGGAGTTGATCGCGTCTGACGAGCGTAGCCCTCGCCTTTGGCGCATCCGCTGCCAACCGTAGCCGGTGTGTGGGATGAGCAGCAGGATGCTCGCGTTGTCCGTCCTGCTTTGTCCGGAAAGGCCGGTACGCGGAATTCAGCTGGGCGCGCGCGTACGCATGCTTCCGCATGCGGAAGCTGTCGGAGTTTCAGAAGTGAAGTCAATTCGGCCGACCTTTCACCGAACAGCAGTATTTAGTTTCACAAGCGAATCTGCCTATTTTCAAGGCTAAAACATGGGAGCGGTTTCAAGCTGATTCCCATGTCCCTCTTCAGGGCAGCTGCCGATAATCCCGCCATCGATGCTGCACTGGCTGCTGGTATGGCCAGTGCGCTGCGCGCCAGCAGGATACTTGTTGCCGCGCGGGACCGCAGGAAAGGAATCTCGCTTTGTGGCGGCGCTGGTCTGGATTCATGCAGCAGGAGCACGGTCCTTGATTGGGAACTTGAGACCCGTCACGTGCTGCACGGCTACCTGTTGGTCATGCAGCAGAGAGCACCAGGAGTGGAATTCAATACGCCAAGGTAGAGCGCTCCCAATCGACTGATTGGAACGCCACGGCGAGCAGTCTGGGCAGGCGTCTTGACGCTGCATTGCCAAGCTACTCGCGATGAGACACGCGTTTGTCGGCAACGACCCCCTGCGATGGCGCCGGAGGCTGCGCCGCCGTGCGCGTGCAGGTAGCGCCATGACCAACAGGCTCAGTTCTGAGGTCAGGTGCACAGCTGTTGCAACCCAGTTGCACGGTCTATTCAAGTCAATGGAGACAACAAGTGAACGCAGTGAGTTACGGCCAGATCCCGCAGACGGCGAAGTTCAACCATCTCGATGTGTATGCCGGCGGCAGCGTCCCTGTGATCGAGGCGATCATCGACGATCAGGGCAGCAGGACGGGCGATATCGGCAACGGTGGTTATACCGATGATGGTCGCCCGGAGATCACCGGCATTGGCACGCCCGGTGATCTCATCCATATCTATGATGGTTCCGAACTGCTTGGGCGGGTTCGGGTGGCAGCAAATGGCGCGTGGACTTTCACACCGACATTTCCGTTGTCTGATGGCAGGCACAGCATCACCATCCTGCACGAATCCGACGACGGTGATGTCAGCGATCTGTCCGAACCGTACGTGATCTTCGTTGACAAGGTTGCTCCCGAGGCACCGTCAATAAGCGAGGTGTTGGATGATGTTGGCCCGCAAACCGGTGCGATCAGCAATGGCGGTGGCACGGATGACAACACGCCCACGCTGTCGGGCAAAGGCGAGGCAGGCGCTACCGTCACCATCATCGACAACGGTCAGGTGATCGGTGAGACGCAGGTCGCCGACGACGGCAGCTGGGTGTTTACTCCGGATGCCGAGCTTGCTGATGGTCAGCATGAATTTGAAGTGGTGATGACCGACAAGGCCGGCAATGCCTCCGACCATTCGGAGAAGCACATCATCGTGGTCAAGGCGCCGGTGCCCACACAGATCGCCACCGTCACCGCGATGGGCAAGGACTGGGGCGTGAGCAGCAGCGATTGGCTCACCAATGATGGCGGCGCCGGGCGCCTTATGCAGGGTTCGCTCAGCGCGCAACTGGCTGCAGATGAACGCCTGTTGGTATCCACCGACGGCGGCGTGAGCTGGAGCGTGGCGTCGGTGGATGGCCTCAGCTGGGCCGCGCAGGACAACAACAGCCACAGTGGCAACTGGTCGATCCAGACCAAGGTGGTGAATGATGCCGGCCGCAGTGGCGAAGTGGAATCGCGAGCTGTATTCCTCGATACCTTGGCCCCGGATGCACCAACCAAGCTCAGCGTCGACGGCTCCTACCTGACGGTGGGATTCAAGACGGCAGGCGTGTCTGCTGGCGACATCGTCAGTGTTGTGTTGAATGGACAGCGCTTCGATCATGCACTCACCGTCAAGGAGGTGGCTGCGGGAAGCGTGCGGATCGCGCCTGGATTCTCTGTCGCCAGCGGCGACGTCATGGCCGCGATCGTCGACAAGGCGGGTAACAGTTCGAAGTATCGCGACATGGGTGACAACAAGCTCATCGATTTCAACAACGCCACCTACGTGAATCTCAGTAGCGGGAAAAGCACGACCTACAATGGGCTGCGGATCACCTCCGAGGTCGATCATGATGTCTGGCAGATACCTGACGCGATCACCGGGCTGACCAGCTACGATCCCGCGGTCCATACCGGCATGAAGATCGGCGTCACCGGGCGCACCCGCATCGATTTCACCGAAGGTCCGGTTTCCGAGCTCAAATTCCTGGTGACCAATCTGCAGGCTGGCTACTTCGATCCTTCCGTGGTCAAGTTCTACACGGCCGGCGGTGCATTGGTTGGGCAGCTGTCGCTGTCTGCGTACTGGCCGAACTCCTTGAATGCTTCGTTCAAGGCGCCAACCGGGCAGGACTTCTCGTACATGGTGGTGAGCACCGGCTACAAGGTGCCGGGTTACACGGGTATTGGTTCGTGGGACTGGATTGGACTGGATGATTTCCAGATACGCGGCGGCAGCAGTGAGCTGAACGTGCTCAACAACCAGACGATCGATGGCAAGGCTGGCACCTACTACGGCGGTGACGAGGACAACGTGTTCTCGCTGGCCAATGTCGCCAACCTGACGGCTGCCAGCAGCGGTGGTGTTTCCGGTGGCGCAGGCGTGGACACGCTCAAGCTCACTGGTGCCAATCAGAAGTTGGATCTGGCCTTGTTGAAGGACAGGATCGACTCCATCGAAGTTTTCGATCTCACCGGTACCGGCAACAACAGTTTGAGCCTGTCACTGAAGGATGTACTGGCCAATGGCCAGGTTGACCTGTTCCATCAAGGCGCAAAGCAGACGGTGCAGATGATGGTGAAGGGCAATGCTGGTGACGTGGTAACGCTGGATGACCTGCTCGGTGTGGGCAGCCCGGATCTGGGTGACTGGGCATCGATGGGCAAACAGTCCATCGGCGGCGTCTCGTATGTTGTTTATCAGCACTCTGGGCTGGATGCCGAGTTGCTGGTGCAGGATACGGTACGGGTGGACCTGATCTAAGGCCTGCCGTAGGCAGCGACTGACCGCTGTTGGCGCAACAGCAAAGCGGCGCCGAGAGGCGCCGCTTTCTTTGCTCTTGCCTGGTAGTGATGATTGCGGCCGTATGCGCACCAGCGCAGAGACGGGCACTGGCATCCTGATTGCTCACGTTGATGATGGGTTTGCCTGAGCGGCCTCATTCAACGATGGGCAGATTGATGAAGCTTGGATACTCGCTGCTGTTCCAGATGCGTTGCGTGGCCTTGCGGTAGTCGTCGGGCTGGGCGAAGAAGATGTTGTCCACGTACTTTTGCGGGTTGCGGTCGTAGAGCGGGAACAGGCTGGACTGCACCTGCACCATCAAGCGGTGCCCGGGTTGCAGAGTCTGGTTCACGTTGGGCAGATCGAAGCTGTAGGTCTGCGGTGCATCCGGCGTGATTGCTTTCGGCTGGCTGAAACTCTCGCGATAGCGGCCGCGGAAGATGGTGACCGCCAACGGCAACTGGTAGCCGGCCATCTTCGGGTTGTCGGGATATTGATCGGGATAGACGTCGATCAATTTCACTACCCAGTCGCTGTCGCTGCCGGAGGTGGATGCGCTGAGCTGTACCTGCGGAATGCCGGCCAGTTTCATTGGCTTGTCCAGCACCGGGCCGGTATAGGTCAGCACGTCGGTGCGGCCATCGACGAAGCGCTGATCGCGCACCAGCCATGTCGTCCAGACATCACGATCACCCATGTTGACCGGACGCGGCACGAAGGGAACAGGCTTGGCCGGATCGGAAATGTACTCTGCGTACTGCGCACCGTTGGTGGCGCTGTTGAAGGCCAAGTGCGCATCGGTATTGAGATAGAGTCTGCGCGTGTTGGCGGTGCAGCCTTGCGGGCAGCTCTGCGGCCAGTTGCTGTAACTGTCCCAGCGATTGCTGCCGGCGTTGTATATCCACACCGGCGGCGTGTTGGCGATCGGCGCGCCGTCCTTGAGGTATTGATCGAAGAACGGCTTGAGTACATCACGTCGCCACTGCAGGGCAGTGTCGCCGTTGAAGTCCAGCGCGCCCAGCGAGCTGCCGTTGTAATTGGCACCACTGTGCCGCCACGGCCCGATCACCAGGAAGTTGCGCTTGTTGTCGAGGTCCTTGGGTTCCAGTGCGGCCCAGGCGGTATGTGCGCCGTAGATGTCTTCCTGATCCCATAGCCCTTGTTCCCACATGGTGGGAACCGTGATCTCCGGCAGCTTGGCCAATAGTTTGTCCAGCGCCTGCGGCTGCCAGAATGCGTCGTAGGCCGGGTGCTCGCTGACCTTGTGCCAGGCAGGTATCTGTTCCAGCCCCAGGGTCTTGGCGAAGGCACCAACCGAACCCGCCTGCAGGAAGCTGCTGTAGTCGTCGCTGGTCGGCATGGCGATTTTCGAGCCGGCACCGCGTGCAGTCATCTGCCCACTGAAGTAGCCAAGGTTTACCTGCCGATAGGCACCATGCTGGAACCAGTCATCGCCCATCCAGCCGTCGATCATCGGGCTTTCCGGCGCGGCGACTTTCAGTGCGGGATGTGGATCGAGCAAAGCCATCACCACGGTGAAGCCTTCGTAGGAAGAGCCGAGCATGCCGACTTTGCCGTTGGACTCGGGCAGGTGCTTCACCAACCAGTCGATGCTGTCCCAGGCATCGGTGCTGTGGTCGATCTTGCTTGGGTTGAGCGGGCCACGTGGCGGCCGCGTCATCACGTAGTCGCCTTCCGAGCCGTACTTGCCACGCACATCCTGGAATACCCGGATATAGCCATCCTCGGCGAACACCGTGTCGCCCTGGGCGAGGGCATCGACCAAACGTGTCGCGCCCGGTGTGCGATCAACCCGGCCGGCCGCGTTGTACGGCGTGCGCGTGAACAGGATCGGTGCGTTGTGTGCGCCCTTGGGGATCATGATCACGGTATAGAGCTTGACCCCGTCGCGCATCGGGATCATCACCTCGCGCTTGTCGAAGTCGCGGATGGGCAGCGGGGCGACGAATTTCTTGCCGGTGATGTCCGGCGTCATCGGCGCTACCTGCGCGGTGGCCGGCATCGTCATGCCCATGCAGGTGATGGTGGCGATGGCTGTTGCCAGCGTCAGGGTCCGCATTGCGCCTACCTCGAGTGCGTGGGTAAACGCTGACGCTATGCCTGTGTAGTGCGGGTTACGCATGGCAAAGGTCATGGAGTCGTTGAAGTGATGGACGAAGCGAGGCAAAAGCGACCCCTCCCCAACCCGCCCGGCCCGAAGGCACAGCCTTCGGTCGTTCATCAGGCCGCGCGCCAGTGGCGCGCAAGCAGGCCTTCTTCACCCCCTTCGCTACGCGCAAGGGAGTGAGTAGAAGCGGCGCTGTCTTGATCTGACAGGGTGCAGCAAACAGCCCCCTCCCTTGCGCATGGCGCAGGGGAGGGTTGGGGAGGGGTACTCTTGAGCTGTTGCTGTTGCCTGTACCCAGCAACCCAACGCCAATCACCCAACAAGCAACTCCACATGCTCCCCAGCCGGCCCACGCAGACTGCGTCGCTCGCCAGCAACCTTCACTGTCCAGCCGGCCTCAGCCAGCACAGCAGCATCCACCGCCGGCAAACGCAGCCCCAGGCTGTACTGACCCGCATGCCGCAGCCCGCTCGAAGCAGGCAGATCCACCTGGTCAATCTCCACCATGCACTGCCCTGGCATCGGCACCACCGCTACCGGGTAGCGTCCGTCCAAGGCCCTGCCATAGGCACGATTGAGCACGGTGATCCTCGTATCGAAGGCCCAGCCTTTGCCGCCAAGCAGTGCAGACCAGGCGCGTTGCGAGGCATCACGATCCGGCGTAGTCATCACCCCGATGAAGGTGTTCGCAACCGCAGCGTCGGTCATCGGCAGATCGAACGGCGGCACCGGCGCCTTGATCTGGGTGAGGTAGAGCAGTTCACTGCAGGGGCCCAGTACCTGCGCGGCGCGGATGGCATCGCTGAGCTCAAGGTTGGCGGCCGGACCCAAGACCTTGAATGGCGCTTGCAAGCCGGCGGCCAGGGTATCGATATCGCCCACCAGCACTTCCAGCGACAACCAGCCGTGGCGGAACATGGGTTCGGCAACGACCGCATGCGGGTCTTCGATAACCCGCAGCACCAGCTGGCCCGCGCTGTTGGCCAGCCATGCCAGCGGTGCGCCGATCAGATCCACCAGATCGAGCGCGGCAGCGTCATCGGCTTGGAGCGTGCCGCGTTGCTGTACCTGCAACGCCAACTGCGTGACATAGGCGTCGCAGACCTGCTGCAGGTCCGGCGCAATCAAGGTCGCATGGATGATTCCCTGTTTTAAATGCGGCGCGTTCATGTGCGCCGCTCCGTGGCCAGCTTGCGCTCCAGCCATGGCATCAGGCCGCCGCCGGCAACGATTGCCATCAACTCGGAGGGAATTTTCTCGCAGTCGAATGCGCGACCTGTGCTGTGATTGATGATGCGTCCCTCCACCGGCCGTACTTCCAGTTCATCGCCGCGCGATGCTTCAAGCGTCGCACAAACCAGCGCGGGAACGCCGAGATTCAGCGCGTTGCGGTAGAAGATGCGCGCGAACGACCTGGCGATGATCGCGCCTACGCCGAGTTCAGCCAGTGCCTGCACCGCTTGCTCACGCGAGGAACCAATACCGAAGGATTCACCACCGACCACGATGTCGCCGCGGCGTACTTCGCTGGCGAAGTCCGGGTCCACCGCTTCCAGGCAGTGGCTGGCGAGCACGTGCATCGGTTCGCGCATATAGGGGCCGGGCGCCAGCACATCGGTATCGATGCGGTCGCCGAACACGAAAGCCTTGCCACGGACGTTCAAACGTTCTCTCCCAACAACTCGCGTGGATCGCAGATTTCGCCCTTCACCGCGGCGGCGGCAACGCTGTACGGTGAGCCAAGATAGACCTGCGCCTCGGCTGAGCCCATGCGGCCCTTGAAGTTGCGCGCGGTGGTGGACATGCAGACTTCACCGCTGCTGAGCATGCCCGCGCCCATGCCGGCGCAGGCGCCGCAGCCGGACGGCAGCAGGATGGCGCCGGCTTCGGTCAGTGTCGCCAAGGTGCCTTCGGCTGCCGCCTGTGCGGTCATCGCCACCGAGGCCGGCGCGATCAGCAGGCGCGTGCCCTTGGCGATCTTGCGGCCTTTCAATACTTCGGCAGCCATACGCAGATCGGTGAGCTTGGCACCGGTGCAGGCGCCGATATAGGCCTGGTCGATATGTACCTTGCCGTGCTCGTCTACCGGGCGACTGTTGGCCGGGCTGTGCGGTGCGGCCACATGCGGTGCGATCTGCGCGGCGTCATAGCGGTAGCGGTGCAGGTAATTGGCACCGGCATCGCTGCGCCATTGTGCAAGATCACCGTTGAAAGGTTTGCCCGCCTGTTCCAGCGCGGCCAAGGTGGTTGCGTCGGCTTCGACGATGCCAGTCTCAGCGCCGAGTTCGGCGGCCATGTTGCACAGCGTCAGGCGTTCATGCATCGGCATCGCCTGTACCGCGCTGCCACCGTATTCGAATACCTGGCCTTCATTGCCCATGCCATGTTGGCCACACAGCATCAGCATCACGTCCTTGGCACTGACGCCGGGGCCGAGCACGCCGTCCAACTGCACGCGGGTAGTCTGCGGAACCCGCAGCCATACTTCGCCGGTGACCAGCGCGCCGGTGATGTCGGTGGCGCCCATGCCGACCATGAAGGCACCAAAGGCGCCACCGCTGGGCGAGTGCGAATCACCGCCAACGCAGAACATGCCGGGCTGCACGTGGCCGTGTTCCTGCAGCACCACATGGCAGATGCCGAGCATGTCGTAGTGGGTGACGCCCTGGGCCTGCGCCCACTTGCGGGTCAGGGCGAGGATGTCAGCGCTTTCCATGTCCACTGCCGGCACGAAATGGTCGGAGACCACCACCACTTTGTTCGGGTCCCACACTTTGGCGCCGAGCTTTTCCAGCCGCGAGGCGACCCGGCGCGGACCGCCCGAGTCATGCATCATCAGCAGGTCGAGCCTGGCGGTGAGGATTTCACCCGCCTGCACGGCCTCACGCCCGCAGGCACGGGCGAGGATTTTTTCAGCAAGCGTTGCACTCACAGTTGCACTCAAACAAATGTCTCCGGCTTGTTGGCTTCGTAATCCAGGCGCATCTGGTAGCGCAGCTGGTCAGGGCGGTACTGGATATCGAGCAGGTCCAGCAACTGCTGGTCGGGGCCGTAGGAACGGCGGGTCAGGTTCATCACCGCCTGGCCGGGCGACATCTGCAGGTGCATGGCGGTCATCGCACCGGCGCGCAGCGCACTGACGGTCTGCTGGACCTGCAGGAAGCGGATGCCGCAACGACGGAACAAGGCGATGCGCGAGCCATAGGCCAGTTGTTCGGCGTTGAACTCCGGATGTGTGGTGCGGGTCCAGCTGGCGTAGTAGCCAAAGGCCTGGCCGTGCCGCGAGCGCACCCGCACGCAATGCACCAGGGTTTCCTGCGGGCTGCTGCCGAACTGCTCGCGGATAGGCTCGGGCGGGACCGCGCGTTCCCAGCCCAGCAGGCGAACCTGGGTGTTGCTGGCCAGGGTATCGAGGCTGTGGATAAGCTCGCCCAGTGGCGTCTTCAACGGCATCGGAATGCTGGAGCTGCGGCTGGTACTGCCACCGACCACACGGGTGCCGCGGCCGCGCTGGCGTACCAGCAGGCCATCGTTGGCCAGCAGCTGCAGCGCCTGGCGCACGGTGACCCGCGAAATGCGCAGGCGCCGGGCCAGCTCTTCCTCGCGGGGCAGCTGTTCACCGTCGCCGATCTCGCCACGCTCGATCAGCCCGCGCAGGAAACCCTGCAGCTGGTGGTACAGCGGCGCATGCAGGTCACGGCGGAGGATGCCCTCCAGGGATTGTGTGGTGAACGGGTCCACGGTGGGCTGCCAGCAGGTCCTAAATAATCTTAATGATATATCTATATATCTAAAAGGGTCGTGGGTATAGGCCTTGGTGTGTTCCGGGCTGGATTGGCCTGGGTGGGGAGGGGGCTCTTCTCTGGCTGATGGGTTGCCGGGAAGGCCTTTGCCGAGCATGGCTCGGCACTACCGCTTTAGCCCCTCTCCCGCTTGCGGGAGAGGGGTTGGGGTGAGGGTGGCTCTGGCCTTGGCGGGAAGACCCCTGCCGAGCATGGCTCGACACTACCTTGAGCCCTCACCAGAACCGGTAGCTGAACTCCATGCCGTAGGTGCGCGGCACGTTCGGGTAGATCACGCCCACGCCCAGGCCCGCGATATCGAAGCCGCCGGTGGAGGCGAATTCATTGCTCAGGTTCTTGCCCCACAGTGCCACCGACCACTGCGCATCACGCGGTTCGTAGGCGATGCGTGCGTTGTACTCATGCCCGGCCTTGCGCATGATCAGGCGCGAGGCATCCTGGTTCTGGAAGTAGTCGTCGGTGTAGCGCGCCTGCGCGCTGAATACCAGGTCGGCATTGCCAAGCGGCTGCACGTAGCTGCTGCCGAAGGTCCATTGCAGCTTGGGCGCGTTCTTCATCGGGTGACCGCGGAAGTAGGCGGCGTTGATGGCCTTGTACTTCTGGTATTCCGAATCGATGGTGCCGAGCGTGGCGTTGAGCTTCAGCCCGCGCGTCAGTTGCGCCTCGGCCTCCAGCTCGATGCCCTGGATCAATGCGCCGGTGGCGTTGGTGACCACGAAGATGCCTTCCGGGTTCACTGCGGCCAATTGAATGCCGTCGTAGTCCAGCCGGTAGTAGTTGCCGTTCAAGCGCAGGCGGTTGTCCCACAGCGTCGACTTGATGCCGATTTCATAGGCGCGCAGGGTTTCGGCATCCACCTGCACCAGGGTTGCCGGGGTGCTGCCGCGGCCATTGAAACCGCCACTCTTGAAGCCGGTGGTGACGCTGGCGTAGCCCATCACGTTGTCGTTGAAGTTGTAGGACAGCAGCGCTTTCCAGTCGGGGCGGTTCCAGCTGTCGCGCATGTTCTTGCTGAAGTTGGGAGTGCCATTGGCCTTGACCGCGCGCACCGAGAAATCCTTGCTCTCATAGCTGTAGCGGCCGCCCAGGGTGAGGGTCAGCTTGTCGGTGAACTTGTAGTCACCTTGCGCGTAGATCGCATACGCCGAGGTGTCCTGGGCGATGTAGTTGGTGCCGCCGCGCACGAAGATGTCGCTGCGGGTTGGCTGGTCGTTGTGCTCCTTGAACGCGAACACCCCGGCGACCCAGCTGAAAGGACCGTCCAGCTGCGAGGTGAACTGCGCTTCGTAACCCTTCTGGTTCTGGCGCTGGTCCTGTTCAAGGTGATAGCGGGTCTGCGCGGTGCCATCCACGTCCATGTAGAAGTGATGGTCCAGCGTGCGGTAGTGCGCGATGCTGCGCCAGGAGAACGCACCGAAGTCGGTTTCATTGGTCAGTGCCACGCCGAACTGATCGATGTCGTTCAAGCCCAGCGTGTCGGTTTCGGTCTTGTAGAAGCTGCCCAGGCGCGGCACCTGGTTGCCATTGGCATCCAGCGCCACCGGCGTGCCCCAGGCCGGGGTGGAGCGCTCGCGCAGGCGGTCGATGCTCAGCGTGGCGTAGGAGGCCTCACCCCAGGTCGAGGCCAGCGACAAGCGGCCCGCCAGCACGTCCTGGTCGTTGACCATGCGGTTGTGGGTGATGTCCTTGAGGATGCCATCGCGCTGGCGGCTGAGTGCGGCGGCGGAGATATCCAGCGTCTCACCAACGCGGGTGGCGAAGCTCACCCGCGCATCGCGACGACCCAGATTGCCGATGCTGCCATCCAATGCCAGCTTGCTTTCGCCGGTGGGCTTGCGCGAGATGTAGCGGATCGCGCCGCCGGTGGCGTTGCGGCCGTACAGCGTGCCTTGCGGGCCGCGCAGCACTTCGATGCGCTCCACGTCGTACAGGTCGAACATCGCCCCGTTCTGGCGCGGGATGTAGACATCGTCGATGTACAGCGCCACCGCCGGGTCATTGGTGAACATCGACTCATCGGCTCCGACGCCGCGCATGAAGATCTTGGCGCCAGAACTGGTGCCGGTGTTCTGTTCGATGATGATGTTGGGTGCGGCGAACTTGATGTCGTCCACGCGCTTGACCTGCATGCGGTCAAGCTCAGGCCCGCTGATCACGCTCATGCTCAGCGGTGTCTTCTGCATCTGCGCTTCGCGGCGTTGCGCGGTGACGCTGACCTGATCCAGCTGCACGGCCTGGTCGTCACTGCCAGCCTGCTGCGCCAGCGCGGGGTTGCTGCCAAGGGCGGTCACGATCGCGACTGCCAACGCACTGCGGTACAGAACTTCCTTCATTGCCTGCCTCATAGCGTGACCGGGGGTGGGTGGTGCAGGCGCACAGTTGTCGGTGGCGAGCCGGTGCGTCTGTTCTCCAGTCTTCCGCTATTTGTCCGGACAATCAATGTGGCTTCAGTCGTGCCGGCGCGGCTGCGTCGTGCGTCGCAGCATGTGCACAAGTGATTGATCGAGGTTGGAAAATGACAGGAATTGCAGTCCTCCCGTGTTGCACTGCAAAGGCATATAGGTCTTAGCCTTATGTCTTTCCGGGCCGGCGGCGCAGCCTGCCAAACGCAAAACGCCGCCCGGGCGGGGCGGCGTTTTCGCAGCAGGGAGCTGGTGGTGTTGTCGGCTTACAACGGGGTGCCGTCGTCCACGTCCAGGGTCATCTGGTAGGTGAACTGATCGGGCCGGTACTGCACGTTGAGCAGGTCGACCAGATTGCCGTCGCCATCGTAGGAGCGGCGCTCCAAGGCCAGCAGTGCCGTGCCCGGTTCCACTTTCAGATGCAGGGCGGCGATGGCGTCGGCGTTCACTGCCGACAGCACCTGTTCCACCTGCTTGATCTGGATGCCGGCGGCCTGGAACAGCTTCAAGCGCGAGCTGTTGGCCAGCCGTGCCTCGTTGAATTCGGGGTGATCGGTATTGGTCCAGCTGATGTAGTAGCCGAACGGGACATCGCCACGCAGGCGCAGGCGGATGGCCTGTACCAGCGCGTCGCGTGGGCCGGTATCGAACAGGGCGCGGATCGGCTCCGGCGGTACCCCGCGGCGGAACTGCAGCAACTGCACCTTGGTGTGTTCGGCCAGCACTTCCAGGCTTTCCAGCAGCCCGGTCAGCGGGCTGTGCATCGGCTTGGGCCGGGAGCGGTGGATGACATGGGTGCCCTTACCGCGGCGGCGCTCGACCAGCCCTTCGGCGGCCAGTTCGTCCAGCGCCCGTTTGGCGGTGATGCGCGACACCCCAAAGCCGTCGGCCAGGTCGAACTCGGTGGGGATGCGGGCGCCGCGCGGGATCTCGCCATTGAGGATGCGGTCGCGCAGCAGGCTGAACATCTGGTGGTAAAGCGGCGTCGGCAAGTCATTGCGCAACAGCTTGTGCGCGTTGGCACTCAACAATGTGGCCAGTGTGTCTTGGGACATCTCGCTTCACCCTCCTTTGGCTTAATGCTATAACGATAGAACAAATAGGATAGGCCATGGTCACTGAAGAAACCGTGATTTGCTGGAGCCGTGA
Organism: Stenotrophomonas sp. STEN022; assembly: GCF_056760155.1. Classification (NCBI taxonomy): domain Bacteria; kingdom Pseudomonadati; phylum Pseudomonadota; class Gammaproteobacteria; order Lysobacterales; family Lysobacteraceae; genus Stenotrophomonas; species Stenotrophomonas sp. STEN022. Next base: position 20,808 of record NZ_JBRREG010000049.1, on the reverse strand, counting down.
CGGCGCGCTCGCCCGCATCGGCATCCACCGACCCGACAAGCGCAACGCCTTGGCTACCCGCCACTGGGCGGCGATCGAGGTCGCACTGGACGACATCGCCGCCAGTGACGCCCAGATCGTGGTGGTATCCGGCGTGCCGGGGGCGTTCAGTGCCGGCGCCGATATCGACGAACTCGGCCAGCTGCTCACCGCTCCGGCCGCCTTCGCCGCCAACAACGCCCAGGTCCAACGCACCCAGCTCAAACTGCAACGCCTGCCGCAGACCACCCTGGCCGTCATCGACGGTGCCTGCGTGGGCGGCGGCCTTGGCCTGGCCTTGGCTTGCGACCTGCGCCTGGCCAGTGCCCGCAGCCGGTTCGCTATCACCCCAGCCAAGCTCGGTTTAGTTTACAGCGCCGATGACAGCCGTCGGCTGGTCAACACGGTCGGCATGGCCCGCACCCGCGAAATGCTGCTGACCGGACGCCTGCTTGATGCCACCACCGCACTGGATTGGGGCCTGGTCAACCAGTTGGCGGGCGAGGACGGCATCGAGGCGCTGGAGCAGGCACAGGTCCAGCAGCTGTTGGCCACCTCCGGCCAGGCCAGGCGCGCGATCAAGACCGTGCTTGGTCATCTCGGTGGCGATGCCAGCATTGGGCCGGCGCAGGCCGAGGCGGCGTTCAACGACGCCTTCAGCAGCAGCGATTTCGTCGAAGGCGCGGTTGCCTTCCTCGAAAAGCGCGCGCCGCGCTTCGGCTGAGGCCGGTAGACATGCCGGTCTATCTGATCATCGAAGCGCACATCACCGACCCACAGGGCTTTGCCGCCTATGCTCGCGCAACCCCGGCCGTCGTCGCACGCCATGGTGGCCACTACTTGGTGATGGGCGGCGAACAACACAGTCTGGAAGGCGTGCATGCGCCAAGCCGCACGGTGATCTCCTGCTGGCCCAGCCGTGATGCAGCCATGGCGTTCTGGCACAGCGCCGACTACGACGCGATCAAACCGCTGCGCGCCGGCACCGGCAGCTTCCGTGTGCTGCTGGCCGATGGCGTGCAGACGCAAGACCTCAACGACATCGCAACCGAAGGGAAGGCTCCATGATCGACGCTTATCGCGCGCTGGCCCTGCAGACCACTTGCCGTGCCATCAATGCCTGTGCAACACCGGCTGCTGCCGCCGCAGCGGTGGCTGACAACATCGAACGGGTAGGTCGGCAGATCCGCGCTTCCAAGGCCTTCATCGGCGCCGACCTGAAGCTGGTGGTGCTGCCGGAGTACTTCGCCACCAGCTATCCGCTGGGCGACACCATTCCCGGCTGGGCGGCCAAGGGCTGCTTCGCCATGGATGGCGCCGAATACGAACAACTGGGTCGCATCGCCCAGGACAATGGCGTGTATCTGTGCTCCAACGCCTACGAGCGCGACCCGAACTTCCCGGAGCTGTACTTCCAGTCCTCGGTGATCCTGGACGACAGCGGCAACCAGATCCTGCGCTATCGCCGGCTGATCTCGCTGTATGCACCCAGCCCGCATGATGTCTGGGACAAGTACCTGGACGTATACGGCATCGACGGCGTGTTCCCGGTCGCGCGCACACCGCTCGGCCGCCTGTCCTGCATCGCATCGGAAGAAATCCTCTACCCGGAAATCGCGCGGGCGATGGGCTTGCGTGGTGCCGAGGTGTTCCTGCATTCCACCAGCGAAGTCGGCAGCCCGGAGCTGACCCCCAAGGACATCGCCAAGCGTGCCCGCGCGCTGGAAAACATGGCCTATGTGGTTTCGGCCAATACCGCCGGCATCAGTGGCGTGGATATTCCGCTGGGCAGTGCCGATGGCATGAGCAAGATCGTCGATGACCAGGGCCGGGTGCTGTCCGCCGCCGGTACCGGTGAGTCGATGGCCGCCTACGCTGATCTGGATATCGCCGGCCTGCGCCGCCGCCGCCTGCGTCCGGGCATGGGCAATTTCCTGTCGCGGCTGCCGCAGGCTGCGATCAATGCCGGCCTCGGCAGCACCGCCTTGAAGCCCAATGCGCTGCTGGACGGCGACAGCTTGAAGATCCCACAGCGGGCCGACTTCGCTGCCCGCCAGAAAGCCACCCTTGATGCACTGTTGAGCGCCGGAGTACTGGGCAATGACTGACGCAACCACGCTGCCGCTACGCAATCCGCGCACCGGCCTGCTCGATGGCGAACTGCCGATCACCTCCGCTGCCGAGGTTGCTGCCTTGGGCGCTGGCCTGCGCAAGGCGCAGCTCGATTGGGCTGCGTGCAGCATCGAAGAGCGCTGCGCGCGCTTGAATACGCTGGCCGACGCGCTGGTCGCGCGCCGTGACGGTTTCCTCGACGCCTTGCTGGCCGATACCGGCCGCTGGCACGAATCGCAGATTGAAGTGGATGGAACCGTTGGCGCGATCCGCCGCTGGGCGCAGCAGGCGGCAGGGTGTCTGGCGGAAAAGCCCGCCCAGCAGGAGGCCATTCCCTTCATCCACAGCCAGCAGACCTGGGTGCCGTATGCGGTGGTGGGCGTGATCAGTCCGTGGAACTTCCCGCTGATGCTGACGTTGATCGACGCGGTGCCGGCGCTTGCCGCGGGCTGCAGCATCCTCGCCAAGCCCAGCGAAGTCACCTCACGTTTCGTGCCGTTGTTGCGTGAATCATTGGACGAAGCGGGTCTTGGCGAGGTGTTCAAGCTGGTCACCGGTGCTGGTGCTACCGGCCAGGCGGTGATCGAGGCCAGTGACCAGATCTGCTTCACCGGCTCGGTCGCCACCGGCCGCAAGGTCGGCGAAGCCTGCGCGCGCCGCTTCATTCCGGCCTCGCTGGAGCTGGGCGGCAAGGACCCGGCGCTGGTGCTGTCCGATGCCAACATCGCACATGCCGCACGCGCGCTGGCCTGGGGCAGCTTCGTCAACGGCGGCCAAAGCTGCATGTCGATCGAGCGCGTCTACGTGGAAGCGCCGGTGGCGGATGCCTTCATCGCCGCGCTGGTGAAGGAAGCGTCCGCATTGGAGCTGGCGTGGCCGGACCCGAAGCAAGGCCAGATCGGCCCGGTGATCGCCGCCTCGCAGGTGGAGCTGGTACGCGCGCAGCTTGCCGATGCCAAGGCCAAGGGCGCGCGTGCGCTGACGGGCGGCGAGCTGATCGACCATGGCGGTATCTGGTGCCCGCCGACGGTGCTGGTTGATGTCAGCGACGAGATGGCGGTGGTCGCTGATGAAAGCTTCGCCAGCGTCCTGCCGGTGATGGTGGTGGTTGATGAAGCAGAAGCCATCGCGCGTGCCAATGCCACCGAGTTCGGTTTGTCGGCAGCGGTGTTCACGCAAAGCCCCGAGCGCGCGCAGCGGGTGGCGCGTCAGCTGCAGGCCGGCGGCATCTCGATCAACGACGCCTGCCTGACCGGCATGGTGCAGACCGCTGAGAAGCAGAGTTTCAAGCTGTCCGGCATGGGCGGCTCACGCATGGGCACGGCATCGATCCGGCGATTCGTGCGCGCACGCGCGCTGCTGATCAACACAGGTACGGCATCACCCTGGTGGTTCGCGCCGGCCTGAGGATCTGCCTCAGCACACCAGTACGAACTGGCCCAGGAAAATACCGAAGCCCAGCATCCACATCGCCAGCATCGCTGGAACCCCGGCGATGCGCAGCAGCCAGCGCGGCTGCGGCCGCGCATTGCGTGTTGCGCGGAAGATCAACAGCAGCAACACAATGCCGCCGCCAACGAACAGCGCGAAGATCGACCAGCCCAGCAGCCAGAACGCAGTGGATTTGCTCGATTCCTGCGGGCATTGGGCCATGGCCGAGGCCAAAGACGGCAAGGTACAAAGCAGTGCGGTGGTCAAAGCGGTGAACTTGCTGCGGCTTGCTGGTCGCATTGGACGACGCGTCCCCTTGTGCAGTCTCCAGCGCACATCCTGCCACGTGATGCGTCTGCGTGCAGTCGATGGGTCTGCAGCGCAGCGACGCTGAGGTGGGCGGAACTTCGCCGCACCCAGGCTTTCAGGCAGGGAATTCGATCACGGGCCCTGGTTGTACCGCTGGAGGCTGCAGCTTCACGGATGTGATCGAGGCGGTTTTAACCTGACATTTCACTCGCCTCTCGCATACTGGGCTTGCGGGCCCCGCGCCTGGTCCGTCTGTTGCATGAAATCCGGCGCGTGAAGCCAACAGGAGTGATGCTCATGAATCCGAACGCGCAGTTTGATCTGAGCGGCAAAGTCGCCATCGTCACTGGCGGCGGCAACGGCATCGGCCGTGCCAGCTCGCTGATGTTGGCGGCCCATGGCGCCGCGGTCGCCATCGCCGACCTGAAGCTGGCGGCTGCAGAGAAAGTGGCAGCTGAGATAGCGGCGGCCGGTGGCAAGGCCTTGGCATTGGAGTGCAATGTGCTCAAGGATGAGGATCTGGTGCGCACGGTCGAGCGCACAGTCAGCGAGCTTGGTGGCATCCACATCCTGGTGAATAACGCAGGTGGCGGTGGTGCCGGCCGCGAGAGTCCGTTCGAGATCACGCTGCAGCAGTTCGAGCGGCCATTCCAGATCAACGTGTTCAGTGCATGGCGGCTGTCGCAGTTGTGTGCACCGCATATGAAAAACGCGGGCTACGGTTCGATCATCAACATGTCGTCGATGAGCTCGATCAACAAGAGCCCGGCGATCAGTGCCTACGCTGCCTCAAAAGCGGCGATCAATCATATGACCGCGAATCTGGCGCACGACTACGGCCCGGCCGGGATCCGGGTCAATGCGGTGGGGCCGGGTGCGGTGCGCACGGATGCCCTGGCGACGGTGCTGACGCCGGAGATCGAGGAGCGGATGCTGTCGCATACTCCGATCAAACGCCTGGGTGAAGCCGACGACATAGCAGGTGCCGTGCTGTATTTCGCCGCGCCGATCTCCAACTGGGTCAGCGGCCAGACCTTGTTCGTCAATGGTGGCGGCGTACAGACGCTGGATTGATGCGTTGCCTATTCCGGTAGCGTTGACAGGAATTCGATCACGGCCTGGCGACGCGCCGGGTCGGCGGTTGCGTTGACCATCTTGCTGCCGGGCACCTGTTTGGTCGGTGATTTGATGAAGGCATCCAGGGTCTGCGCATCCCAGGTGATGTTGCTGGCCTTCATTGCTTCGGAGTAGTTGTAGCCGGGAGCGGTGCCGGCCTTGCGGCCAATCACGCCATGCAGGTTGGGACCGACGCGGTGGCCGAGATTGGCGCGGGTGTCGTGGCAACCAGCACAGATGGCGAATGCGCGTTCGAGTTCGCGTTGGTGCGGATCGGCATTGGACGAATGGTTGAAGGCGTCGCGCTGGCCGCAGGCGCTGAGCGTCAGGCAGGCGAGGGCGATCAGTGGCAGGCGGGACATTGCTTTCTCATTGCGATGGCGGCCGTGGTTGTTCGGCGTTGGCAATGATCGTCGGTGCTGGGAGTGGAAAGCAAAGGGCTTGGGTTTTTGGCAGGCTGGGGAGCTTTGAAGGAATGGCTGAAGCAAAGGCCGAAGCAAAGGCCGAAGCCGAAGCCGAAGCTCCCCTCATCCGCCCGTTGGGCACCTTCTCCCGCAAGCGGGAGAAGGGAGACTTCACGCTTTTTTGAGCCGTTGGAAAAAGCAAAAGCAAAAGCAAAGGCAACAGCAACAGCAGTGGCAAAGGCAAAGGCAAGAAGCCAAAGCCAGAAAGCAAAGAGCAAAGCCCCTCACCTGACATTGAGCTTCTGGAGCTTAGACGCGGGCCGCTTAGAAGCGTTGATCGAGGCTGCGGCTCTTCGCCTCCGGCTGTGGTTCGTAGAGCGGCCGAAGCCAGCAATGCCGTCCTCAGCAAAATTTTGCCGAAGTAGTCCCCTCTCCCGTTTACGGGGTGAGAGGGGAAGCTTACGAACCATCGGTTCGTTGCCCATCGAACGCCCTTGCGCCAGCGCAAGGGCCGGGGCGCGGAGCGGGGGTAGGGGTGAGGGCAGCTTCTAGCCTTTTGGCCTCCTAAGCTCTTGGTGCCTTTGGCCCTTCAAGCTCGGAAACTACGCCCCCAACCCTCACCTCTTCCCAGCAAACGTCCTATCCAGACTCTGCTCGAAGGTGTGATACCCGATCCGCTCATACAGTTCCTCGCGGGTCTGCATGGTGTCCACCACATTGCGCTGGTGGCCATCGCGACGAATCGCGGTATACACGTTCTCCGCGGCCTTGTTCATCGCGCGGAACGCCGACAGCGGGTAGATGCACATCGCAACGCCGACCGAACCCAGCTCTTCCGTGGAGAACAGCGGCGTCTGCCCGAACTCGGTGAGGTTGGCCAACACCGGCACCTTCACCGCATCGACAAAACGCTTGTACGTTTCAAGGTCATACGAGGCTTCGGCAAAGATGCCATCGGCACCGGCTTCCACGCAGGCCAGCGAACGCTCGATCGCCGCGTCCACGCCTTCCATCTGGATCGCATCGGTACGCGCGATCAGGAAGAAATCGGCATCGGTCTTGGCATCGGCCGCGGCCTTGACCCGGTCCACCATCTCGCCCAGCGACACGATTTCCTTGTTCGGGCGATGGCCGCAACGCTTGGCGCCGACCTGGTCTTCGATATGGCAGGCCGCCGCACCGGCCTTGATCAGCGACTTCACCGTGCGCGCGATGTTGAACGCGCTCGGGCCAAAGCCGGTGTCGATGTCCGACAGCAGCGGCAGGTCGCAGACGTCGGTGATGCGGCGGATGTCGGTGAGCACGTCGTCCATGGTGTTGATGCCCAGGTCCGGCAGGCCCAGCGAGCCGGCGGCGACGCCGCCACCGGACAGGTAGACCGCGCGGAAGCCCGCCCGCTTGGCCAGCAACGCATGGTTGGCGTTGATCGCACCGGGGATCTGCAACGGGCTTTCCTGCTTTAGCGCTTCGCGGAAGCGGGCGCCTGGACTGACAATGCTCATCAAAACTCCTGTGGGTTGATGGCGACGTTTACATCGCCGGATAGTTCGGTCCGCCACCACCCTGCGGGGTCACCCACACGATGTTCTGGGTCGGGTCCTTGATGTCGCAGGTCTTGCAGTGCACGCAGTTCTGCGCGTTGATCTGCAGGCGGGTATCGCTGCCTTCGCCGACGAACTCGTAGACGCCAGCCGGGCAGTAGCGCGCTTCCGGACCGCCATAGGTGGCCAGGTTGACCTTCACCGGCACGCTGGCGTCCTTCAAGGTCAGGTGGCTGGGCTGGTCTTCCTCGTGGTTGGTCGAGGACAGGAACACCGAGCTCAGGCGATCAAACGTCAGCACGTTGTCGGGCTTGGGATAGTTGATCTTCGGTTGGCTGGCAGCCGGTTCCAGGCACTCGTGGTCGGCCTTGGTGCGGTGGATGGTCCACGGCGCGTTGCGGATGCCCAGCTTGGGCAGCAGCCATTGTTCGATGCCGGTCATCAGCGTGGCCAGGGTGCGGCCCTTCTTGAACCACTGCTTGAAGTTCTTGGCCTGCATCAGCTCGGCCTTCAGCCAGCTGTTCTCGAAGGCTTCCGGATAGGCGCTCAGCTCATCGCGCGAGCGACCGGCGACCAGCGCATCGAACGCGGCCTCGGCGGCCAGCATGCCGGTCTTGATCGCGGCGTGGCTGCCCTTGATGCGGCTGACGTTGAGGTAGCCGGCTTCGCAGCCGACCAGTGCGCCGCCCGGGAACACGGTCTTGGGCAGCGACAGGATGCCGCCGGCGGTGATCGCACGCGCGCCGTAGGCAATGCGCTTGCCGCCTTCCAGGTGCTTGCGGATGGCCGGATGGGTCTTGAAGCGCTGGAATTCCTCGAACGGGCTCAGCCACGGGTTCTTGTAGTCCAGGCCGACCACATAGCCGATCGAGACCTTGCCGCCTTCGGCGTGGTACAGGAACGCGCCGCCGTAGGTGTCGTTGTCCAGCGGCCAGCCGGCGGCGTGCACCACCAGACCCGGTTCGTGCTTGGCCGGATCGATCTGCCACAGCTCCTTGATGCCCAGGCCGTACGCCTGCGGGTCCTTGCCGGCGTCGAGCTTGAATTTGCTGATCAGCTGGCGGCCGAGGTGGCCACGCGAGCCTTCGGCGAAGATCGTGTACCTGGCATGCAGTTCCATGCCGCGCTCGTAGTTCGGGCCCGGCGTGCCGTCCTTGTGGATGCCCATGTCACCGGTGGCCACGCCCATCACCGCGCCGTTCTCGTCGTACAGCACTTCGGCGGCGGCAAAGCCCGGGAAGATCGACACTTCCAGCGCTTCGGCCTGCTGCGCCAGCCAGCGGCTGACCTCGCCCAGGCTGATGATGTAGCTGCCGTCGTTGTGGAAGCACTCCGGCAGCAGTGCGTGCGGGGTGCTCTTGGCACCGGTTTCATTCAAGAACAGGAATTCGTCGCGGGTGACGGCCTGCCGCAGCGGCGCACCGCGTTCCTTCCAGTCCGGGAACAGCTCGTTGAGCGCGCGCGGGTCCATGACCGCGCCGGACAGGATGTGCGCGCCGGGCTCGGAGCCTTTCTCCAATACGCACACCGACAATTCCTGGCCCTTCTCGACCGCCAGCTGGCGCAGGCGGATGGCGGTGGCCAGACCGGCAGGGCCGGCGCCGACGATGACGACGTCAAATTCCATCGCTTCGCGCGGCGGCAGGGCGGTGTTGGCTTCAGTGTTCATGCAAGGGCTCTTGGGTAAAGGCCGGCGCGGTTTGGGCGACGACGGTTGCCTGGAACCGCCGCCTCAACGTGAGGCGGCGATGATCTGCGAAGGCGCAGCGTTCCAGATCAGCCCTGCGTTGTCTGCCAGATGGGCGAACACGCGTTCCAGGTGCTTGATGCGGTGCGGCTGGCCCATCACCCACGGATGGATGTTGAGCGCGAGCAGGCGACCCTGTCCGCTGCGCTGCGCTTCCTCCAGCAGGAAATCGCAGGCATCGACCATCTGGTCCGCATACTCGGCCTCGGCATGCAGATTTTCGCCGACGATGAAGCGATCTTCCAATTCCAGTGACAACGGCAGTGCGGTGAGCGGGCCATTGGCGGTCTGGAAGGGGTAGGGCAGCTCGTCGTTGATCCAGTCGCCAAACCACTGCAAACCGGCCTGTTGCAACAGTTCCGGGGTGTTCTCGGACTGCGAGCGGGCCGGTGACAACCAGCCCTGGATGGGACTGTCCGAATACGGGGCCAGCGCGGCCAAACTGCGCTGGATGTATTCAGCTTCGCGCGCCGGGTCCAGCCCGCCGTAGTGCACGCTGTCCATGTTCCAGCCATGCGCGACCAGCTCGGCGCTGTGCGCCTTGAGCCGGCGCAGCAGGGCCGGGTAGCGCTCGGCCAGTTCGCCGTTGACCGCGGTGCTGGCGCGCAGACCGTACTTTTCCAGCGCATCCAGTACGCGGAACACGCCGACCCGGTTGCCGTAGTCGCGCAGCGTGTAATGACGCAGGTCCGGATAGGGCATGACCATCGCACCGTGCGGTTTGAAGCCCTCGCCCTTGGGGTTGAGCGGGAAGTGCTCCAGGCTCAGGTTGATCCATACCGCCAGCGGCTTGTCGTCCGGCCAGCGCACGGATGGGCGCTGCGCCAGCATCGACCAGCTGTAGCGGTCGTGGTCCATGCCGTGGCGCAGGTGCGGGTATTCCAGGAAGCTGCGATCCAGGCTCATGCCGCGTCCTCCGCGTTGATCGCCGCCATCGAGGCCAGCGCGTCGTCGTAGTGCTTGTCCAGGTAATGCTGGGCGATCTCGCGGCCGGTGGCCTTCCACACCTTGTCGTGGCTGCAGATGTAGTCCATCGCGTCGTGGAACGCCGCCAGCCGATGCGGATGGCTGATCTGATAGGCATGCAACGGCACGCACATCACCGTGCCGGAGTTTTCGCCTTCGGCGTACAGGCGATCGAAGGCGTCCTTGATCATCTGCCCGTAGCGGCGCGGCTCGATCTTGTTGGTGACGTAGACGATGGTGTCGTTGAGCTCCAGCGAATACGGCACCGACACGAAGCGTTTTCCCGAGCGGGTTTTCACCGGCGTTGGCTGGTCGTCGTGGAACAGGTCGCAGGTGTACAGGCCACCGGCTTCGGCAAACAGGTCGATGGTGGCGTCCGAATGCGATAGCGCCGGTGCCAGGTAGCCATCGCAATGCTGGCCGGTGTGCTCGGTGATCAGCGCCATCGAATGCGCGATCATCTCGCGTTCCTGCGCCTCGTCCATGCCGTAGGTGTAGCGGGTGTTGTAGATGCCGTGGCTGAAGAATTCCCAGTTGCGCTCGGCCGCCATCTGGATCACTTCCGGGTGGTGCTTGAGCATGGCCGTGGACAGCGATACCGAGCCGCGCAGGCCGTACTGGTCCATCACCCGCATCATCCGCTGGTGGCCGACGCGGTTGCCGTAGTCGCGCGTGCCATAGCCCTGGATGTCGGGCAGCGGACGCGGCCATGGTTTGCGCTGCGGGTTGGCCGGCGGCGCGTACTCGTAGAACTCGATGTTGGGCGCGATCCACAGCGCCACGCGGGCACCGCCCGGCCATTCGATCTTCGGACGGCTGTCGTAGGGCCAGTAGTCGAACAGGCCCGGATCGGACTTGGTCGTGGCGTTCATGCGCGCAGCGCCTGCAGCTGTGCGGCCACATGCTCGACCGGCTCCACGTCGCCGTACTTGAGCATGATGTCGCTGAGGTTGGCGAAGTGCGGGATCTCGTGTTTGTCGGCCACGCATTCCTCCGGAACGATGCTGCGGTAGCCGCGTGACAGGCTGTCGATCACGCAGGCGCGGATGCAGCCCGAGGTCGAGCCGCCGGTGATGATCAGGGTGTCGATCTTGTGGAAGGTCAGCAGCGACCACAGGTTGGTTTCGAAGAACGGGCTGGCCATGCGCTTGTGCATGACGATGTCGCCGGGCTGCACGTCTGCGCGTGGATCGAACTGCGCGCGCTCGGAGCCGTGCTTGATGTTCTGCAATGAATCCGGCGTGTTGGTGCGGGTGCCCCAGGTGCCGGCGTCTTCGCCTGATTCCAGGTAGGCCACATAGGTCCACACCACCGGCAGGCCGAGCGCGCGCACCTGCGCCGACAGCGCGTTGATGTGCTCGATCTGGCGCGGGTCGGTCTCATACGCGGTCTTGAATGCGGCCAGGTCGGTATAGGCACGCTGCACATCGATGTTGACGATGGCCGGGCGCGCGCCGAAGCCGAACTTGGCGCGGTTGGGGTTGGCCTTGACCTGCTCCCAGTACTGGCGGGCGGTGAGGTTGGACGTTTCCATCACGGGCATGGGCTCTCTCCGTTGCAGTAGTGGGGATCAGGCGGCCGAGGCACGCGCGCGTTCGTCGCGCACCAGCGTCGCCGCCAACAAGGCCAAAACGATCAGCGCGCAGATCAGGCTGAAAGCGATGTGGTAGCTCTTGGTGATATCGAAGATCTTGGCGGTCACCCAGATGCCGAGACCGGCGGTGGTCGCATCGAGCAGGGTGATGGTGCCGAGGATCTTGCCGGCCGAGCCCAGGCCGAAGGCGTTGACCGCGAGCAGCTGGATCATCGTGTACAGGCCACCCCAGCCCAGGCCGAACAGGGCCAGCGAGTACCAGATCAGGTCAGCGCGCATCGTCGCCAGGATCAATGCACCTGCGGCCATGATCGTCAGGTTGACCAGGAACACGCGCTTGGCCGGCAATACGTCGGCAAGGAAGCCGAAGATGAACTTGCCCACCATCGCCAGCCCGAACATCAGGCCAAGGCCATTGCCAGCGGTGGCTGGCTCAAAGCCCAGGTCGCGCATGTGCAGGAACAGGTTGGAGGCAACCGCCATGATCGAGAAGAAGGTGGTCATCGCCACGAAGGCCAGCACCCAGAAGGTGCGGGTGCGCATCGCCTGCTGGTAGCTCAGGTCGGGCAATGAAGACGCGGCCGGCTTGCCAGCGGCTGCCTTGGCGGCCAGCGTGTCTGCACCCCAGGGCTGGATGCCGCCCGGGCGCGGGCTGCGCACGAACAGGAAGGCCAGTATCAGGAAGGACAGCGGAATCGCGGCTTCCCACAGCAGCGCGGCGCGCCAGTCCATGGTTTGCATCAGGTGCACGCCGAGCTTGGGGAACACCATGCCGCCAAGGCTGGTGCCGACCAGGGCAATACCGATCGCGGTGCCGCGATGGGTGGCAAACCACTGCGAGACGAAGATCACCGCTACGTTCAGGCCGGCGGCGACCAGCACCGCGGCAAAGCCGACATGGATCCAGTACAGGTGGGCCAGCGAATGGATGTGCGAGTAAGCCGCATACAGCGCCGCCAACAGGGCGATGCCGGCCAGTACCAGTTTGCGCGGGCCGACCTTGTCGATCAGCGCACCCAGGAACGGCGCCATCCAGCCGGCCAGCACCAGGGTGATCAGGTCGCGCAGCTTGAGTTCGCTGCGGCTCCACCCGAAGTCCTTGAGCAGGGATTCGTCAAAGGCGGTCAGGCCGGTTACGGTCAGGCCGTTGGAGACCAGCAGCACCAACATCCCCATCAACGCCATCAACCACGGGTAATAACGCTTCAACTTCATCGACGCACCTCAAGAGTTGGGTTATGGCAGGTAGATACGCCGGTGGGGGATTTCCGCCGCCGACGTTGACCGGGAGCGAATGGCATGCCTACACTTTGTCCGGACAAAGTGTGCCACAGTCTTTTACCCGGGAGGAAGCCATGCAAACCGTGATCGTCCTGTTCAACCTCAAAGCCGGCGTCAGCCGTGAGGAATACGAGGCCTGGGCGCGTGCCAGCGACCTGCCGGTGGTCAATGCGCTGCCGTCGGTGGAGAAGTTCGAGGTACTCAAGGCCAGCGGTCTGTTGATTGGTGAAGGCAGCTCCCCGTACGACTACATCGAGCTGATGCGCATTCCGGACATGGCGGCCTTTGGCGCCGACCTCGCCGACCCGACCGTGCAGGCCGGTGCAGCGCAGTTCCAGCAATACGCTGACAATCCGTTGTTCATCCTCACCAGCGCGCTGTAAGCGCACAAGGAACATTGGTCATGGCTCGTTTCCCCGAATTGCAAGGCAAGGTCGCACTCATCACCGGCGCTGGTCGCCGCGCCGGCCTGGGCGAGGGCATTGCCCGCCGCTTGCTGCAGGAAGGCTGCAAGGTGGTGCTGACCGACATCGGCCAGGTGCGTGGCGCCGAAATGCCGGTCACTGCGGTGGGTACCGACGAGGAGTTGGCGCAGGTTGCCGCCGAATTGGCTGCCAGCAGCGGTGGCGAGTGCGTGGCGATGGCCCTGGATGTGCTGGAAGAGGCGCAGGTGGAGGCGGTGGTCAAGGCCACGGTCGAACGCTTCGGCCGCCTCGACATCCTGGTCAACAACGCCGGCATCGGTTACCTGATGAAGTCGCTGGTCGACATCGATGCCAAGGAATGGGATGCGGTGCTGGGTGTGAACCTGCGCGGCGCCTTCCTGACCATCAAGCATGCCGGCCGGCAGATGATCGCCCAGGGCGGCGGCCGCATCGTCAACATCGCTTCGCAGGCGGCCAAGTCGGCCTTCCCGCATGCGGCGGCCTATTGCTCGTCCAAGCATGGTTTGGTGGGGTTGACCCGGGTTGCTGCGCTGGAGCTGGGCGCGCATGGGATCAACGTCAATGCGGTGTGCCCGAACCATGTGACCACCGGCTTGGGCGCCTGGCAGAACGAATACTTCGCTGAAAAGCAGGGCAAGAGCGTGGAGCAGTACCTGGCGGATATGCGTGCGCGCATTCCGGCGGGGCGTGCGGGTCTGCCTTCGGATACGGCCGCGGCTACCGCGTTTTTGTGCTCGGACGACGCGGTTTACATCACCGGCGAGGCGATAAATGTTTCTGGTGGTGAGGAGAACCACTGAGGCATTACCGCCGCATCCATCAGGTCGCTATTTCCACCTTCGCGGGAATGGCGGCATAGACGCCAAGCAGCCCCCACCACGCAACCAACAACCGCACCGAGACCACCATGTCCAAACCCGTTTACCAGTGGCCCAACAATGCACGCCTGGCCTTGTCCGTGGTCGTCAATGTTGAAGAGCTCTCCGAGTACAACGTGGGCCAGGGTGACAAGATCACCGAGCCGGTGGACGAGCTGCACGTGACCTTGTCCAAGCCGGTGCGCAACTACGGCAACGAATCCAACTACCGCTACGGCATCAACGAAGGCCATGCGCGCGTATCCGCGCTGCTGGACAAGTACAACGTCACCAGCACCTATACCGCTGCTGCCGTGTCGCTGGAACGCGCACCGGAAATCGCCGATTACCTGCGCGGTAGCCGCCACGAAGTGTGTTCGCACGGTCACCGCTGGATCCACCAGTTCCGCTTCAACGAAGAACAGGAACGCCAGTTCATCCGTGACGCCACCGACAGCATCGAGCAGACCACCGGCGTACGCCCGGTTGGCTGGTTGTCGCGTTACCTGCATACCGCCTCCACCCGCCGGCTGTTGCAGGAAGAAGGCTTCCTGTACCACATGGATGACTATTCGGCCGATGCACCGTTCTGGGGCGATGTCGACGGCAGCGACAGGCCGATGATCGTGGTGCCATACCAGCTCGACACCAATGACATGAAGATGTGGGTGGCACCGTCCTACCTGCCCAAGGACTGGTTGGATTACGCCATCGACAGCTTCGACACGCTGTACGCCGAAGGCGAGCACAGCCCCAAGGTGATGTCGCTGGGCCTGCACCTGCGCATCATCGGCCGTCCGGGTCGCATTGGCGCATTCGAGAAGTTCCTGCAATACGTCGCGCAGAAGCCGGGGACCTGGTACGCCACCCGTCGCCAGATTGCCGAACACTTTGCTAAGCAAGTGAGCGCAGCATGAGCGCTGCATTGAACAATCCGCGCCGCTGCCTGCTGTTCGTGCCGGGCTCGCGCCCGGAGCGCTACGCCAAGGCGGTCGCCACCGGTGCCGACCAGGTCTGCATCGATCTGGAAGATGCGGTTGCGCCGTGCGACAAGGAAAGTGCGCGTGCTTCGCAGTTCGCGTTTCTTGCGGACAAGCCAGAAAGCCGTGGTGAGATAGGCCTGCGCATCAACCCCTTGTCCACCGAGCTGGGCCAAGCGGATCTGAAAGCATTGGCGTCATCCGGTTTGAATCCGGCCTTCGTGATGTTGCCAAAGGTCGAAACCGTGGCCGAGCTTCAGCAAGCCGACAACGCACTTGCTGCCATCGACACCGTGTTCATCGCGCAGATCGAAACGCCGAAGGGCTTGCTGGATGCGCGCGCGCTGGCCACCGCGATTCCGCGCCTGCAGGCGCTGATGTTTGGTGGCTTCGACTACATCGTCGCGCTGCGTGGCCGCGCCGGCTGGGACAGCTTCTTCCACCCACGCGTACAGCTGGCGACGATTGCCGCCGAAGCCGGCGTCGGCTGTCTCGATGTGCCCTTCCTCGACATCAAGGACGAAGCAGGCCTGGTTGATGAAACCGACCGCGTGATCAACCTCGGTTTCACCGCCAAGGCGGCCATCCATCCGGCCCAGGTCGACCCCATCCAAAGCCGTTACCTGCCAACCGCAGGCGAGTACGAGCGCGCCCAGCGCGTCATCGCCGCATTGGCCGCAAGCGGCGGCGAAGCCATCCAGCTCGACGGAAAACTGGTGGATCGCCCCATCGAAATTGCCGCAGAACGCGCAATCGCACTCGGTGAACTCGGCGTACGCGCCGGCTGACCGCAACGCTCCATTGAACGCCTGATCGCCCCCTCTTTGACCAAGCTGCGCCCAGCGCCAGCCCAACCCGCACCAAAAGGACATTGTCATGGTTCAGAACGTCAAGCAGATTTCCGAAAACCGCTTCCGCGAAACCTTCGGCCGCTACTACGAAGAGTTCAATGTCGGCGACATCTACGAGCACCGCCCGGGTCGCTCGATCACCGAGACCGACAACACCTGGTTCACCCTGCTGACGATGAACACCCATCCGATGCACTTCGACAAGGAATACGCCAAGGCATCGGAGTTCGGCAAGGTCATCGTCTGCTCGCCGTTCACCGTGGCGCTGATGGTCGGCATGAGCGTCACCGATGTCAGCCAGAAGGCCGTGGCCAATCTTGGTTGGAGCGAGATCAAGATGACCCATCCGCTGTTCGTCGGCGACACCCTGGTGGCCGAATCGGAAGTGCTCGAAAAGCGTGAATCCAAGTCACGCCCGGGAGCCGGCATCGTCACCTGTCGTACTGATGGCTTCAACCAGGACGGCAAGCTGGTCTGCACCTTCAACCGCACCATGCTGATCGCAAAGCGCGGCCACTCGGTGGAAGACAAGGTCAACTACTGAGGCGCAATGATGAGCACCGAACCGGAACAGCTGTGGGGCCCTGACGAAGAGCAGGCACTTCTCGACTCGATTGACCACTGGGTGGAAAAGTCGGTCGCGTCTATCGCGCAGGAATACGATCAGGAGGACAAGTACCCGCATCACCTGGTCGAGGAGATGAAGGACCTCGGCCTGTTCGGTGCCACCATCTCGCCCGAATACGGCGGCCTGGGTTTGCCGGCGCGCATCTACGCCAAGATCGTGATCAGGGTGTCGTCGGTATGGATGGCGCCGACCGGCATCTTCAACTCGCACCTGATCATGGCTGCGGCCATCGAGCGCTGCGGCACCGAGGCGCAGAAGCAGAAGTACCTGCCGCGCATGGCCACTGGCGAATTGCGTGGCGCGTTGGGTTTGACCGAGCCGAATGCCGGCACCGATCTGCAGGCAATCCGCACGGTCGCCAAGCGCGAGGGCGATCACTATGTCATCAACGGTGCCAAGACCTGGATCACCAATTCCATGTATGGCGACATGGTGCTGCTGCTGGTCAAGACCGACCCGGAGGCGCAGCCGCGCCACAAGGGCATGACCATGTTCATTGCCGAGAAGGGTGAGGGCTTCATCGTCGCCAAGAAGCTGAAGAAGTCCGGTTACCGCGCCATCGACACCTGCGAGCTGGTGTTCCAGGACTACAAGGTGTCGGCTGACTGCATGCTCGGCGGCGTTGAAGGCCAGGGGTTCCAGCATGCGGTGGGTGGCCTGGAGTTGGGTCGCATCAATGTGGCGGCGCGCGGCTGCGGCATTGCCGAGGGCGCACTGCGCCTGTCGGTGCGCTATGCGCAGGAGCGCATGACCTTTGGCAAGCCGATCGCCGAGCACCAGGCCATTCAGCTCAAGCTGGGCGAGATGGCCGCCAAGGTTGAAGCCTCCAAGCTGCTGATCGAGAGTGCGGCCAACGCTTATGACAAGGGCGAGCGCTGCGATATGGAAGCGGGCATGGCCAAGTACTTCGCTACCGAGACGGGCGCGTACTGCGCGCAGGAAGGCATGCGGATTTTTGGTGGCTACAGCTACTCGGTAGAATACGACATCGAGCGCTTCCACCGCGACGCCATGCTGATGTGCATCGGTGAAGGCACCAACGAAATGCAGCGCATCATCATCGCCAAGCAGCTGGTAGCAAGAAACAAGATTTAACAGCCCAAGCAGACCAAAGCCCCCTCCCCCGAATGCATCAGACGCAAAGCCCCTCTCCCGCCTGCGGGAGAGGGGTTGGGGTGAGGGGAAGCTCTACGAGCGAAGTCAAAAGCTCCCCTCATCCGCCCTCCGGGCACCTTCTCCCGCAAGCGGGAGAAGGGATAGATCAGAAGCCGAAGCCACGGCGACAGCCAAAGCCAAAGCCAAAGCCAAAGCCAAAGCACCAGCCAAAGCACCAGCCAAGGCACCAGCCAAAGCCAAAGCAACAGCAATAGCCAAAACCAAAGCAACAGCCAAGTAGACGCAACAGCAGCATCCCTCCACCGCGGTCCTCAACCGCCGCGGTGCTTTTTACAAACCAGAGGCCACACATGAAAGACCTTCCCCTGCAGGGACTGCGCATCCTTGCCGTCGAACAGTACGGTGCTGGCCCCTATGGCTCGATGCATCTGGCCGATCTCGGCGCGGAGGTCATCAAGATCGAATCCCCGCCGGATGGCGACGTGTCGCGCGGTACCGGCCCGTACTTTCTGGGCGAAGGCGACAGCCTGTTCTTCCAGACCTTCAATCTCAACAAGCGCTCGCTGCGGCTGGACCTGAAGGCTGCCGAAGGCCGCGAGGTATTCGAGAAGCTTGTCGCCAGCGCCGACGCCGTTCTCAACAACCTGCGTGGCGACCAACCTGGCAAGCTCGGCCTGGACTACGCCACGCTGAGCAAGCTCAATCCCAAGATCGTCTGCGCCCACCTGTCCGCCTATGGCCGCGACAACGAACGCGCCGCATGGCCGGGCTATGACTACCTGATGCAGGCCGAAGCCGGCTTCATGGCGTTGACCGGTGAGCCCGACGCGCCACCGGCCCGCTTCGGCCTGTCGATGGTCGACTTCATGACCGGCACCACGATGTCGATGGGCCTGCTCGCCGCCATCATCGGTGCGATGCGCACCGGCCTTGGTCGCGATGTAGATGTCAGCCTGTTCGATGTGGCCCTGCACCAGCTCAGCTATCCGGCGACCTGGTACCTCAACGAAGGCCACCGCACCGAGCGCCTGTCGCGCAGCGCACACCCGTCCACCGTGCCGTGCCAGGTCTATCGCACCGCGGACGGCTGGGTGATGGTGATGTGCATGCTGGAGAAATTCTGGCAGACCTTTGTCGAAGGTATCGGCAATCCGGCCTGGGCCGCCGAGCCGCGCTTCGGTAGTTTCGCTGAGCGCCGCAAGGTGCGTGAGGAGCTGACCGTGCTGGTCGATGCCATCCTCAGCACCCAACCGAGCGCACACTGGACCCAGTTGTTCGCAGGTCGTATTCCGATCGCGCCGGTGCTGGACATCGCCCAGGCACTGGACAACCCCTATGTGCGCGACGTCGACATGCTGCAGGACGTCGAGCATGCAAAGGGCACGCAGCGCCTGCTGCGCAATCCCATCAAGCTCGACGGCCAGCGCCTGAGTGGCACGGCCTGCCCGCCGCTCAATGCCGATGCCGATGCGCTGCTGCGTGAGCTGGGCTACAACGATGCAGACCGCGCGCGTCTGCTGGGCGCGTGAGGCAACGGAGCTGATGATGAAGCTTGAAGGTGTACACGTACTTGATCTGTCGCTGTTCCTGCCGGGGCCGCACCTGACCATGGTGATGGCCGATCACGGCGCCGATGTGATCAAGATTGAGCCGCCCGGTGGTGAACCGGTGCGCGAAGTCGGGCTCAAGCAGGCCGGTGCTTCGACCTGGTTCCGTAACACCCATCGCGGCAAACGCTGCATCGTGCTGGATCTGAAAAGCACCGATGGCAAGGCCGCTTTCGCCAAACTGGTCGAGTGGGCCGATGTGGTGGTGGAAGCGTTCCGGCCCGGTGTGGCCCAGCGTCTTGGTATCGACTACGGCAGCTGCAAGGCGATCAATCCGAAGCTGGTGTACTGCTCGATCAGCGCCTTCGGCCAGACCGGGCCAAAGGTCAACCGGCCTGCGCATGATCTGGCGATGCAGGCCGATACCGGCGTGGTCAGCCTGAACCGTGCGCCGGATGGCACGCCGGCGATGCCGCATATGCCGGTGGCTGATATGGCCGGTTCGCTGATGGCGCTCAACGGCATCCTGATGGCCTTGTTCCGCCGCGAACGCACGGGCGAGGGTGACTACATCGATCTGTCGATGCAGGACGCCTTGATGGCCTGGTTGCCGAATGTGCTGGGCCCGCCGTTCGCACTCGGCCGCGACCCGGTGGTCAAGGAAGAACGCAGTTGGGGCGGCAATGCGCTGTACAAGCTCTACCGCTGCGCCGACGACCGCTGGATCGCACTCGGCGGTGCCGAGCACAAGTTCGCCGAGAACCTGTTGAACGCGCTCGGCCGCGCCGACCTGATCCACCTCTGCCATCTGCCACCGGGCAGCGGTCAGGACCCGGTCAAGCAATTCCTGGCCGAAACCTTCGCCCGCCGCACGCTGGTGGAGTGGACGCTGTTCCTGCACGACATCGACGTGTGCTGGGCGCCGGTCAAGACGCTGACCGAAGCCTTCAATGATCCGCATACACGTGCGCGCGAAATGGTCTGGACCGATGCACAGGGCGGAACCCACCTGGGCATTGCCATCAAGTTCGCCAACGAGCCGGGGCGTATCAATCCGCAGTTGGATGACGTCGGCCAATCCACCGCAGCAGTACTGGCTGAACTAGGTCTCTAGAAAGCTGCAGGACTTGCTCCCTCCCTTGCGCGCCGCGCAGGGGAGGGTTGGGGAGGGGTAGCTCTTGCTTCAAGCACCACCCCAAAAAACTCAGGCGTCGCTACCAATATCGCTGGTTTCATCAGTCACGCTGGCCGCATGACGGCGACGCTGCGCGATCTGCCGCGACTTGGCCTCGATGGCCTCGTTGTCGCGCTTGTTCTTGCGGTACAGCGCATAGCCAATCAAGCCCAGGCCAACCGCTGCAACAGCGACGGTAGCGGTGGGGTTGCGCTTGGCGACGCGGGTGACGGCACGGCCGCCGGTCTTCATCGCACCAATGGCGGCGCCAGTCTTGAGCCATTCGGCTGCGCTGGAACCACCGTGCTTGATGTTGCCACCGGCGCTGTTGACCAGTTCCAGTGCACGCTCCAGTGCCGGGCCGGTGATATCGCTGAACTTGCTCATGTGGGGACTCCATGTAGATGAGGGCCAGACCCCCATTCTTACCAGAGGGCCGTGTACGGGATGTTAGCCGGGAAGCGTTGGGCGTGGTTGTGGAAGGCTGAAGCGGGAGTAACGGTGGCGGTGAGAGCCAAAAGCTACCCCTCCCCAACCCTCCCCTGCGCTATGCGCAAGGGAGGGAGCGGTTCCTGGCAATCTGTCGGCGCGCAGCGCGGCCGCTTCGGGGGCCCCCCCTTGGGCGATCGCCGGGGGGGGGGTGGGGGGGGGGGGGGTGTGGGGGGGCCGCCGCCGGGAGGACCCCGGGCG
>NZ_JBRREG010000048.1:0-34612 GCF_056760155.1 Stenotrophomonas sp. STEN022 | reverse complement strand
CGGCCGTCGGCCCCGGCCTGCGCGCCCCCCCCTGTCCCGCACGCCGGCCCCCCGCACACCCAACCCGCACCCGGCCGCGGCTCTACAGTGGCATCGCTTCGCGGCCTGCGACGCTCAGTCCTCAAGCATCTCCATCCACGCCGCCTCGGCCTGCTCCAGCTGCTGTACCAGCACTTCGCGTTCGCTGCCGAGCTTGGCCATCTTGGCTGCGTCGGCGTAGTTGCCGGAATCGGCCAACTGCGCATCCACCTCAGCCAGCGCTGCCCCCAGCTGCTCAACCTTCTTCTCGGCTGCTTCCAGCTTGTGCGGGTTGACCGGCTTCTTGTTCGATGCCGGCTTGACCGCAGCCACCTGTGCAACCGGTGCGGCAGCTGCAGGCTTTTCCTGGCGATCACTCTTGTTGCGTGAACCCTGCGCGCTGGCGCGGGTACGCAGCCACTGTGCGTACTCGTCGAGGTCCCCGGCAAACGGCTCAACCACACCGTCTGCCACACGCCAGAACGTATCGCAGACCAGACCGATCAGATGGCGGTCATGCGACACCATCACGATCGCACCTTCGAACAGCGCCAGCGCCTCGGCCAATGCTTCGCGCATTTCCAGGTCAAGGTGATTGGTCGGTTCGTCGAGCAGCAGCACATTCGGCTGCTGCCAGGCGATCAGGGCCAGCGCCAGACGCGCACGCTCGCCACCGGAGAAACCATCGACCGTCTCGAACGCACGGTCACCCGGAAAGTTCCACTTGCCGAGGAAGTCGCGGAAGGACTGGTTGACGCCATCGGGCGAGATCTCGCGGAAGTGATCCATCGGCGTCATGCCGGCGTGCAGCGATTCCACCGTGTGCTGGGCGAAGTAACCGATCTGCAGGTCCGGGTGGGCCATGCGGTCACCGCCAAGCAACGGCAGGTCGCCGACGAGCGATTTCACCAGCGTGGTTTTACCCGCACCGTTCGGCCCGAGCAGACCGACGCGCTGGCCGGCTTCCAGGCCGAAGCCGACGTTGTCCAGGATCACCGCGTCCGGGCCGTAACCGGCAGTGACGTCGTTGAGGCGGATCAGCGAGAACGGCAGCTTGGCCGGCGGCGAGAACTCGATGCGGAATTCGCGCTCGGCGCGCACCGCCTCGGTGCCGGCCATCTTGGCCAGGCGCTTCATCCGGCTCTGCGCCTGGGTGGCCTTGCTGGCCTGCGCCTTGAAGCGGTCGATGAAGCTCTGCAGATGCGCGCGCTCGGCCTGTTCCTTCTCGTGCGCGATCTGCTGCTGGCGAAGGTGTTCGGCACGCTGGCGTTCGAAATCGGTGTAGCCGCCCGGATAGAGCTTGGCACCGCCGCCGTGCAGATGCAGGGTGTGGGTGGCGACGTTGTCCAGGAACTCGCGGTCATGCGAGATCAACAGCAAGGTGCCCGGGTACTTCAGCAGCCATTGCTCCAGCCAGTACACCGCGTCCAGATCCAGGTGGTTGGTCGGTTCGTCGAGCAGCAGCAGGTCGCTGGGCATCATCAGCGCGCGGGCAAGGTTCAAGCGTGCGCGCCAGCCACCGGAGAACGCCGACACCGGACGATCATGCGTCTCGGCCGGGAAACCCAGGCCATGCAGCAGCTTGCCGGCGCGCGCCTCGGCGTCATAGGCACCCAGCTCGGCCATCTTCTGGTGCGCGTTGGCGACCGCTTCCCAGTCTTCGCGCTCAGCGGCTGCGGCTTCTTCCTGCAACACCGCTGCTACCACGTCGTCACCACCGAGCACGAAGTCGATGGCGCGGTCGGGCAGCGCCGGGGTTTCCTGGGCCACGTCGGCGATACGGATCTTGCCGGGCAGCGACACATCGCCCTTGTCGGCCTCCAATTCACCGCGCACGGCGGCAAACAGGCTGGATTTACCTGCGCCATTACGGCCCACCACGCCTACGCGATAGCCGGCATGCAGGGTGAGGTCTACGTTGGACAACAGCAGGCGCTCGCCCCGGCGAAGGGCGAAATTACGAAGGGAAATCATGAATAGGTCCGTTATAACGAAAAGGAATGTGCATGTGAGCAGCATTCCTGCGACGCAATTCTAACGTTAACCAATACTTGACTCACCTCCTGATATCGCACGCGCCTGAACGGTGTTGCCCTACAAGGAGCAAGTACTCGCATTGCCAAATCGCCTTTGCTGAACTGAAAAAGCTTTCAAAAGCAACAATTTAGCTGCGTCATCCGGTTTGACACGAGGTAAAAATTCCATTAATTCGTTGATGGCGCACCGCAACAGCCGCGAACCCCACGCGCCGCCGATGCCGCCACTCAATACCGGAGCTGCAACCTGATGAATCGCACGTCCAGCACCCTCGCCGTCGCCATTGCCATCGCCCTTGGCACCCCGGCCCTCCCCGCCCTCGCCCAGTCCGCCGCCAATACCCTGGATACCGTGATCGTCACCGGTACCCGCGTGGCCGACCGCACCGTGGCCGAATCGCAGTCGCCGATCGACATCATCACCCCGGAAGCGCTGCAGTCCACCGGCACCGGCGAATTGGCCACCGCGCTGTCGCGCGCCCTGCCCTCGCTGAACTTCCCGCGCCCGGCCCTGACCGACGGCACCAGCGGCATCCGCCCGGCGCAGCTGCGCGGCCTCTCGCCTGACCAGGTGCTGGTGCTGGTCAACGGCAAGCGCCGCCACACCTCGGCGATGATCAACGTCAACGGCAGCATTGGCCGTGGTTCTTCCGCAGTAGACATCAACGCCATTCCGATCGCCGCCATCGAGCGCGTGGAAGTGCTGCGTGACGGCGCCTCGGCCCAGTACGGCTCGGACGCCATCGCCGGCGTGGTCAACATCGTGCTCAAGGGCAGCGGCAAGGGCGGCAGCCTGGCCGTGGATTACGGCCAGTACTCGGCCGGTGACGGCAACAAGTACCAGCTCTCCGGCGACACCGGCGTCAGCTTCGCCGATGGCCGCGGCAGTGTGCACTTCGCTGGCCAGGTCAGCCAGCAGGACGAGAGCAACCGCGCCGGTCCGTATCGCGGCACTACGCCGAACACCGGCAACTTCCCCTCCATCGGCGAGAAGACCTTCGTGGTCGGCGACCCGCGCGTGGATGCCACCGCCGCCTCGGCCAACGCCAGCTTCAACTTCAGCGACAACGTCAGTGCCTACGCCAGCGCGCTGCTGAGCAACCGCGACATCACCTCGTTCGCGTTCTACCGTTCGCCCAACCACAGCGGCCAGACCGCGCTGCTGGCGCAGACCTACCCGGACGGCTATGTGCCGCAGATCAACCAGTACTCCAAGGACCGCTCGCTGGTGGCCGGCGTCAAGGGCAATACCGAGAGCGGCTGGACCTGGGATGTCAGCGTCAACCACGGTGAAAACACCCTGGATTTCCACACCCGCAACAGCATCAACTACAGCCTGGGCGTGAACAGCCCGACCTCGTTCTACGACGGCACGCTGAAGTACCAGCAGGACATCTTCAATGCCGACCTCACCAAGTCGCTGGATTGGGGCCTGGCCTACCCGGTCACGCTGTCCTTCGGTGGTGAATACCGCCGTGAGAAGTGGGAACAGAACGCCGGTGAGCTGAACTCCTATACCGGCAGCGGTGCGCAGGGCTTTGGCGGTTTCACCCCGACCAACGAAGTGCACAACGACCGCAACAACTACGCTGTCTATGCCGGGCTGGAAGCCGACCTGACCGAGAAGTTCTCCGCTGGCCTGACCGGTCGCTACGAGGATTACTCGGACTTCGGCGACAAGTTCTCCGGCAAGCTGTCGGCCCGCTACGCCTTCACCGACAAGGTCGCGCTGCGTGCCACCGCGTCCAGTGGTTTCCGCGCACCGTCGCTGGCCCAGCAGAGCTACCAGGCAGTAACCAGCACCATCATCAACGGCAACTTCGTTGACCGTGGCACCTTCCCCACCACCAGCCGTGCCGCACAGGCGCTGGGTGCCAGCCCGCTGAAAGCCGAAAGCTCCACCTCCTACAGCATTGGCCTGGTCGTGCAGCCGGTCGAGCGCCTGTACCTGACCGTCGATGCGTACCAGATCGATATCGACGATCGCATCGTGTTGTCCACCAACATCACCACCAACGCCGCCGCCAACGCGTTGTTGGCCGGACTGGGGCTGCCGCAGGTCACCGCGTTCTCCTACTTCACCAATGGCGTGGACACCCGCACCCGCGGTGTCGATGCGGTGTCCAGCTACACCATCCCGTTTGCTGCCAGCAATCTGGAGCTGACCGCTGCCTACAGCTACAACGAAACCGAGGTGAAGAAGTTCATCGCTTCGCCGGCGGTGTTCGGCAGCCTGGGCATCACCCAGTCGCTGATCGGTCGCGACGAAATCGGCCGCATCGAGGACAGCTTCCCGCGTGACAAGGCCATCGTCAGCGGCACCTGGCGCTCGGACCGCTGGGAACTCGGCCTGTCGGCCACCCGCTATGGCAGCTTCACCGTGCGCAACTCGGCCACTGCTGCCCGCGACCAGACCTATGACGCCAGCTGGGTATTGGACGCCTCGGCCAGCTTCAAGCCAAGCGAGAACTGGAAGCTGACCCTGGGTGCGGACAACCTGCTGGACCAGTACCCGGATCGCACCGCCGACCTGCAGAACTCGACCTGGGGCATGCTGCCGTACAGCAACTACTCCCCGTATGGTTTCAACGGCGCCTACGTCTACGGCCGCATCAGCTACACCTGGTAAAACCGGTTCGACGTCGTGAAAGGAAGATGCCCTGGGAAACCGGGGCATTTTTCTTTGTGCCGCATGGCCGCTACCCGGGGGCGAAGCGTTGCAGCCTGATGATCCGCCTCAACCAGCCTCCGGAAACACCTTCGCACAGAGGAAATCCACCAATGCCCGCACCTTCGGCGAGGGGTATTTGCTGGCCGGCCACAGCACATTGAAGACACCCTCGCCGCCGACCTGATCGACCAGGATGGGCTGCAGCAGCCCCGCTGCCAGCGGCTCGCGAATGGCGAAATCCGGCAGATAGGCAATTCCCAGCCCGCGCAGCGCGAAGCACACGCGTGTCTCGATGTTGTTGCAGATCATCGAGGTCGGCAGTTGCAGCTCGACCTCGCCGGCTGCGCGCCGCAGCACCCAGGTTTCCAGCTTGCCGCTGTTGGGAAAGCGATAGTGCAGGCAGCTGTGCTGCTCAAGGTCGGCCGGGGTCTGCGGCACGCCACGGTGCGCCAGATAGTCCGGCGACGCCACCAGCCGCATATGGAAGCGGTCCAGACGACGCGCCGACAAGCGTGAATCAGCCGGTTCACCGGTGCGCACCACCGCATCGAAGCCCTCCTCGATGACATCGACCATGCGGTCGGTGAAGTCCAGATCCAGCTCGATCTGCGGATACGCACGCATGAACTCGCCCAGCACCGGCAGCATCAGTGAACTGACCAAGGGCAGACTGACCCGCAGGCGTCCGCGTGGCGCCGCGCTGGCCTGCGACAGTTCCAGCTCGGCGGCATCTATCTCGGCCAGGATGCGGCGGCTGCGCTCCAGGAATAGCGTGCCTTCGGCGGTGAGGGTCACGCTGCGGGTGCTGCGATGGAACAGGCGCACACCCAGCTTCTCTTCCAGCCGCGCCACGCTCTTGCCGATCGCCGAGGCCGACACCCCGAGCTCACGCCCGGCCGCGACGAAACTGCGCGTCTCGGCCACCTGCACAAACACCACGAAGCCGTTGAGGCTGTCCATGATCCGCCGCCCGTTTGATTGCGGACATTTTATTCCGCGTATCACGGAACTGCAGCCTGCTTTTTCTTCAATCAAGGGATTCCTATCGTCACCGCCTGCCCTTTCCATCGAGTCAGCCGCAATGACGATCCCCGCGTTTCCCCTACCTTCAACTGCCACGCCTGACCCGGTTCTGGCTCCCATCCAGACCGTCGTGCAGCAGGCACTGGACGAACAACGCCTAGTCGGCGCCGTGGTGCTGGTTGCCCGCAACGGCGAGCTGATCCACCGCCAGGCCAGCGGCCTCGCCGACCGCGCCAGCGCGCGCCCGATGAGGGTGGACACCGTGTTCCGGCTGGCTTCGGTCAGCAAGCCCATCGTTTCCGCTGCGGCCATGGTGTTGGTGGCACAGGGCGAACTCGAGCTGGATGCCGGCATCGAACGCTGGCTGCCGGAATTCCGGCCGCGATTGGCCGACGGCCGTCCCGCACGGATCAGCGCGCGGCAGCTGCTGAGCCATACCGCCGGCCTGGGTTACCGCTTCTTCGAAGCAGATGCGCACGGTCCGTATGCACGGGCCGGTGTCTCCGACGGCATGGATGCCTCCGGCATCAGCCTGCAGGAAAACCTGCGTCGCATCGCCGAAGTACCGCTGGCATACGAGCCCGGCAGCGCCTGGGGCTATTCGCTGGCAACCGATGTGCTGGGCGCCTTGATCGAACGCATCCATGGCACACCGCTGCAGCAGGCCGTGCAGCAGCTGCTGACCGGTCCGCTGGGCATGGGCGATACCGGCTTCGTCGCCGCCGACCCGCAACGCGTGGCAACTGCCTATGTATGCGACACCCCGCAGCCACACCTGCTGGCCGAAGGTGAGATTGTTTCGCCCTTCGATGGCGCCATCGGCATCACCTATAGCCCGGCACGTATCTTCGATGCACAGGCCTTCCCGTCCGCGGGTGCCGGCATGGCAGGCACCGCCGGCGATCTGCTGCGCCTGCTGGAAACACTGCGTGCAGGCGGCAATGGCCTGCTGCCCGCCGGACTGATCACCGAAATGGGTCGCGACCAGGCTGCTGGCCTGGAACTGCCCAGCACACCGGGATTCGGCTTCGGCCTCGGCTTCTCGGTGCTGCGCGACCCGACGCTGGCTGCCACACCGGAATCGCCGGGCACCTGGCGCTGGGGCGGTGCCTACGGCCACTCCTGGTTCGTGGACCGGGCACAGGGACTGAGCGTGGTGGCCTTCACCAACACCTTGTACGAAGGCATGTCGGGGCGCTTCGTCACTGATCTGCGCGATGCGGTTTACGCTGCAGTGGAGCCACGTTGATGTGTGCCGCAAACTCTGCACGCCTGCCATTTGGCGCATTGCTGGCGCTGGCGATGGCCGGGTTCATCACCATCCTCACCGAAGCGTTGCCGGCCGGCCTGCTGCCACAGATGGCACGTGGCCTCGGCGTGTCCGAAGCATGGATCGGGCAGACCGTGACGATCTACGCCATCGGTTCGCTGCTGGCGGCGATTCCACTGACCAGCGCCACCCAAGGTGTACGCCGTCGCCCGCTGCTGCTGGCGGCAATCGCCGGTTTCGCCATCGCCAACACCGTCACCACGTTCTCCGGCAGCTACGCACTGACCATGCTGGCGCGCTTGCTGGCAGGCGTTTCCGCCGGACTGTTGTGGGCGTTGCTGGCGGGCTATGCGGCGCGCATGGTGCCGGCACATCAGCAAGGCAAGGCCATCGCCATCGCGATGGTGGGCACGCCACTGGCCTTGTCGTTGGGCGTGCCAGCCGGCACCTTGTTCGGCAACCTGCTGGGCTGGCGGGTCTGTTTTGGCGCGATGAGCCTGTCGGCGCTGGTGCTGATGCTGTGGGTACGGTTCAAGGTGCCGGACTTCGCCGGCCAGTCGGCGAACCAACGCGTGCCATTGCGGCAGGTGCTCTCCATCGTCGGCGTGCGCCCGGTGCTGTTGGTGGTGCTGGGCTTCGTACTGGCACACAACATCCTCTATACCTACATCGCGCCATTCCTGACTGCCGCCGGCCTGGGCGAGCGCACCGACCTGGTGCTGCTGGTGTTCGGCATGACCTCACTGCTGGGTATCTGGATCGTCGGCGTGCTGGTCGACCAGCACCTGCGCGCGTTGACGCTTGCCAGCATCGTACTGTTCGGGGCGGCTGCACTCGCACTCGGACTGGCCAACGAGACGCCGCTTGGGGTCTACGCAGGAGTGGCGGCCTGGGGCGTTGCCTTCGGCGGCGCCGCAACCCTGTTCCAGACAGCGCTGGCAAAGACCGCCGGGGATGCCGCCGATGTCGCCCAATCCATGCTGGTCACTGCCTGGAACGCGGCAATCGCCGGTGGCGGCATCATCGGCGGTGCGCTGCTTGGCCGATGGGGCGTCAGCGCCTTCGCCCCGGTGCTACTGGTGCTCTTGCTGGCAACACTGGTGGTGGTCTGGCTTGCCAGGCGCCATGGGTTTGCAGCAGCCGAGGCGGCGCTGGGCGACCGCAGCGAGGCGCAGCCATGAACAGGTCCGGCGCGCTGTTCTTCATTGCCCTGGGGCTGTTCGGGCTTTATGCCGTCGAGTTCAGCATGGTCGGCATCCTGCCCGCCATTATCCAGCGTCATGCCATCAGCGTGGCCCAGGCCGGTTGGCTGGTCGCGCTGTTCGCTGCGGTGGTTGCATTATGCGGACCCGCAATGGTGCTTTGGCTTGGGCGCTTCGGCAGGCGCAAGGTGCTGGTGATCTCCTTGCTGGTCTTCAGCCTGTGCAGCCTGCTGTCAGCCTGGGCACCAAGCTTCGCGGTATTGATGGCGCTGCGTGTGCCCTCTGCCCTGCTGCATCCGGTGTTCTTCTCGATGGCCTTTGCCTCCGCTATAGCGCTCTACCCGCCACAACGGGCGGCGCACGCCACTGCATTAGCTTTCTCCGGCACCACGTTGGGATTGGTGCTGGGCGTGCCGGTGGCAAGCTGGGTCGGAGCCGCGCTGTCCTATGAGGCCCCATTCCTGTTCTGCGCGGCGGTGAATCTGGCGGCCGCCATCGGCCTGTGGATCAAGCTGCCTGATGGGCGTGGAGCAACGCAGGCGATGATCGCCAATCCGCTGGCCGTGCTGCGCCGAAGCAAGGTGTGGCTGTCGATCGCAACCGCGGTGTGCGTGTTCGCCGCGATGTTCTCGGTCTACAGCTATGCGGCCGAATACCTCGCCCGGCAAGCCAAGCTGGACGGCGAGGCGATCAGCCTGCTGCTCGGCGTCTTCGGTGTGGGCGGCGTACTCGGCAACCTGTTGGCAGGCCGCGCCTTGGACCGCCAGCTTGGCTGGACCGTGCTGGCATATCCGGTACTGCTTGCGGCGGCCTATGCGGTACTGCTGCGCTTCGCCTCACCGGCGCTGGCCGGCATGCTGCCGATCTGCCTGCTGTGGGGTGCAGCCCACGCCAGCGGATTGATCGTCAGCCAGATGTGGATGAGCTCGGCCGCGCCAGAGGCACCCGAGTTCGCCACCAGCCTGTATGTTTCCGCAGCCAACCTCGGCGTGGTGCTGGGCGCCGCGCTGGGCGGCAGCCTCATCGGCGTCCTGGGGATGGACGGAATCATCTGGAGTGGCTGGTTGTTTGCCGCGTTGGCGGCTGTCACGGTGCTGGCCAGGATGCCGTGGCAGACCGCTCGTGCGACCTGACCGGGGTATCGCGAGCGGCCTCCAAGGGGACCATCGCAACCTCCAATTCCAAAAAAATATCGGATATTTCCGGCATTTAGCCGCATGTACACCGGTAGCACCTTTAGAATCGGGGCATCCCCCACCCGACCCAGCGAGCCCTGATGCACCATGACACCGCCCTGATCAACATGCTTGCCATTGGCTTGGGCCTGGCCTTCGTGCTTGGTGCCCTGGCCAACAAACTGCGGCTGTCGCCGCTGGTGGGCTATCTGATTGCCGGTGTCATCGTGGGACCGTTCACCCCTGGCTTTGTCGCCGACCAGGCGCTGGCCAACCAGTTGGCTGAAATCGGGGTGATGCTGCTGATGTTCGGTGTCGGCCTGCACTTCTCGCTGAAGGACCTGATGGAGGTCAAGGCCATCGCCATCCCCGGCGCCATCGGCCAGATCCTGGTCGCCACCCTGCTCGGCTGGGGCGTGGCAACGCTGATGGGCTGGCCGGTGCTGCACGGCGTGATCTTCGGTTTCTCGCTGGCCACCGCCTCCACCGTGGTGCTGCTGCGGGCGATGGAAGAACGCCGTCTGCTGGAAACCAAGCGCGGCAAGATCGCGGTGGGCTGGTTGATCGTTGAAGACCTGGCCTGTGTGCTGGCACTGGTGATGATGCCGGTGATCGCCGAGGTGTTCGGTCCCAACGCAACGAGCAAGGAATTGTCCATCGGCGGACTGCTGGCCTCGATCGGCTGGACCTTCGTGCAGCTGGGCCTGTTCGTGGCGGTGATGCTGGTGGTCGGGCGCCGCGTCATTCCGTGGGTACTGGAGAAAGTCGCCGGCACCGGTTCGCGCGAACTGTTCACTTTGTGCGTACTGGCCATTGCCTTGGGCGTTGCGTTTGGCGCCGCTGCCTTGTTCGGCGTGTCGTTCGCGCTGGGTGCGTTCTTCGCCGGCATGATGCTCAACGAATCCGAGCTCAGCCACAAGGCCGCACACGATTCGCTGCCGTTGCGCGATGCGTTCGCGGTGTTGTTCTTCGTCTCGGTCGGCATGCTGTTCAATCCGATGATCATCGTCGAGCACCCGTGGCAGGTGCTGGCAACGGTGTTGATCATCATGTTTGGCAAGTCGGCTGCGGCCTTCTTCATCGTGCGCGCCTTCGGCCATTCCAAGAGCACCGCACTGACCATTTCCGCCTCGCTGGCGCAGATCGGCGAGTTCGCCTTCATCATTGCCGGCCTCGGCGTGGCGCTGAAGATCCTGCCGCCAACCGGACAGTCGCTGGTACTGGCCGGTGCACTGGTGTCGATCATGCTCAACCCGGTGGTGTTCGGCCTGCTCGACCGTTGGCAGGCACGCCACAAGGAAACCACGCCGGTACCGGAAGTGCCCGAAATCCCACCAGGTCCGTCGCTGGACCTGCAGGACCACGCCATCGTGGTCGGCTATGGACGGGTTGGCAGCGAGCTGGCACAGGTACTGCGTGACCGCGGCGTGCCGGTGCTGGTGATCGACGACAACCGCGAGCATGTGGAACGTGCGCACGCTGCCGGTATTCCCGGCATCCGTGGTAGCGCTGCTTCGGACAAGGTGCTGGCCGAAGCGCATCCCGAACGCGCGACGATTGCGGTGCTGGCGATTCCGCAGCCACTGGAATCGGGTGAAGTGCTGGCCAAGCTGCGTGCCATCAACCCCAACCTGACCCTGCTTGCCCGCGCCCACAGCGACGCCGAGGTCAAGCACCTGCTCGACCACGGCGCCGATGGCACGGTGATGGCCGAGCGCGAGCTGGCCTATTCACTGGCGGAGATGATCATGTCCACCCCGCCGTATCGCAGCCTGCGACCGGGCATGCCTCAGCCGGCGGCCAGCGGCACGTAGATATCGGCACGCAGAATGGCCTCGGGGACTTCTTCCGGGTCGTCGAGGAAGTGGTAATGCAGCGGTGCATCGCGCAGGGCGTGGCCGCTACCCGGCAACCAGTCGCGCAGCAGCTGGTCGGTGGCATCTTCCAGCAGCGAGTAGCTTCCGACATGGCGCAGCCGCGCCATGCGGCCGCCGCCAAGCACCAGGCGCTGCAGTGATTCCGGCAGCGCCGGCAATTCGGTATCCAGCGCGAGTGCGCAATCAAACAGCAACTCTTCGGCAGGCACTTCCCGGTGGTCGCCCAGCGGCAAGCCGATCAGTTGCTGCAACTGCTCGATCAGGCCCTGCTCCACAGCCCAGCCGAACAGTTCGCCGAACACACCATCCAGGTCGTCAAAGGCCCCGCGCGCGCGCAGTGCCACCACTTCGAAGGGTTCCAGTGTGACGACCTCCACGCTCAGCGGCGCGGGCTGTTCGGCTGGCGGCAATGGCCGTGACAGCTGCTCGATACTGGCGGCCAAGCGCTTGGGATCTTCCCGCAGCTCACTGGCGCTGGCATCCACGGTTTCGCGCAGCACCCGCGCCAAGGCCTGCGGTGTGTCGTAACCCGCCAACAGCGCGATCTCGGTGACGCTGGCATCGCTATGCGCCAAGCGTTGCAGAGCCTTGACCACGCG
Source organism: Stenotrophomonas sp. STEN022 (assembly GCF_056760155.1). Classification (NCBI taxonomy): domain Bacteria; kingdom Pseudomonadati; phylum Pseudomonadota; class Gammaproteobacteria; order Lysobacterales; family Lysobacteraceae; genus Stenotrophomonas; species Stenotrophomonas sp. STEN022. The sequence goes on along the minus strand of NZ_JBRREG010000048.1, from coordinate 22,741 downwards.
CAGCCGCTGCACGGTGCGGCCAATGGTTTCGCCAGTCAGCGCGCGGTACACACGATGGAAATGGAACGGCGAGTAGTGGGCAATGGCCGCCAATGCATCCAGATCCGGCAACGGCCCGCCAATATCGATGCTTTGCTGCAGGCAAGCGATGACCCGGTCCAGGCGTGGCAACTGCGCGACATTGGCTTTCATTGCGGCATCTCCGTTTTAAGTGGGGCTATTGCAGCGCGCCTGCTCAGCGCTGGCGTTTCCGATCTTGCGCAACCTCAGCCCCCGCCCCAGGCAGGCGCGCCAGGTGATCCTGCAACAGCACAATGGCCTGGCGCACTTTCGCCGGCTGCGTCTGCCGATGCGGGGTGACCGCCCAGACTGGCAGCGCTGGCACCTCCCATTCCGGCAACAAGCGTTGCAGGCTACCGGATTCCAGCAACGGCGCGGCATCTAAGCTGGTCAACACCGCCACACCCAATCCGGCCTCGCACAGCCGCAGCACCGCCGGCTGGTTCTGGCTGGCGATACGCGGGTGCGCGGGCACCAGTCGCTCCTCGCCGCTTTCACTGTGCCGCCAGACCAGCCCCGGCACCTGCGCCATGCCCAGCCATTCGGCCGCCGGCACCTGCAGCGGATCGTCGGGAACACCGTGCCGCTGTAGCCATGCCGGCGCCGCGCACGGCCAGCGCTGCAGGCTGCCCAAGCGTTGTGCCATCCAGTCACTGTCCGGCAACTGGCCGAAGCGCAGCGCAAGATCGATGCGTGCCTGCAGCAGATCGGTCCAGCCATCGTCGAAGAACAGGTGCAGGCGCAGTTGTGGGTTTTCCTGCAGCCAGCTGCCCAAGGCTGGGCCGATATGCGCGGCCATTCCCAGCGGCGCAGACAGGCGCAACTCACCACTGGGCGCCTGCCGGGCTGCTGACAGTTCGGCCTCCGCCTCGCCCGCTGCATCCAGCAGGCGCGCGCAGGCAGCGTAGTAGCGGCTTCCGACATCCGTCAGCGCCAAGCGCCGCGTCGAACGGTGCAGCAAGGCCACGCCAGCGTCCTGCTCCAACGCGCGCACCTGCTGACTGACCGCCGAGGTACTCATGCCCAGCGCCCGCGCCGCCGCACTCATCGAACCGTGCTGCACCACCTGGGCAAACAAGGCCATCCGTTTGACACTGTCCATCGGCCACCTCCGTGCCGCCATTGTGAAGCACAACTTCAAGGTGATTGTGATTTTTTGCGACTGCCGCTACGGCCACCATCAGCGGAGACTGGCCACATTCCCCACCCCAAGGACGTTCCCATGAAAGTTGCCCTGATCGGTGCCACCGGCTTTGTCGGCAAGGCCGTACTCGAAGAACTGCTGAGCCGTGGCCATGACGTGACCGCACTGGTCCGTGACCCAGCCAAGCTGGAAGCCCGCCCGCAGCTGCAGGTGGTCAAGGCCGACGTGCGCAATGCCGATGAAGTGCGCGCCGCCGTTGCCGGTACCGATGCGGTGATCAGCGCCTACAACGCCGGCTGGGCCAACCCGGACCTGTACAACGAATTCCTGCAAGGCACCCGTGCGATCGTGGCCGGCACCAAGGCTGCAGGCGTGAAGCGTTACATCGTGATTGGCGGTGCCGGCAGCCTGTACGCAGCGGACGGCAGCCAGCTGGTGGACTCACCCAGCTTCCCGGCCGCGATCTATCCCGGCGCCAGTGCGGCCCGTGATGCGCTGACCGAGCTGCGCAATGAAACGGCGTTGGAGTGGACCCAGCTAAGCCCGCCGGTTGCCTTCCATCCGGGCAGCGCGACCGAGCGCACCGGCACGTACCGGGTTGGCGGCGAGACCCCGCTGAGCACCGGCGATGGCCCGGGCACGATCAGTGCAGCGGATCTGGCGGTGGCAGTGGTGGATGAGCTGGACGCGCCGAAGCATGTTGGTCAGCGGTTTACGGTTGCCTGGTAAGAGCTGAAAGCTGCCCTCACCCCAACCCCTCTCCCGCACGCGGGAGAGGGGCTCGGATCGCGTCGACTGCTAATGCACTAGCCCCTCTACCGCGCGCGGGAGAGGGGTTGGGGTGAGGGGAAGCTTCTAACAAGCAAACCCCGCTTTTGCCCACTCAAGCCCCAGCCAACGCCTGTTCCAGATCCGCCAGCAAGTCATCGATGTGTTCGATGCCCACCGACAGACGCACGGTATCCAGCGTCACCCCCGCCTTCTCCAACTCCGCCGCATCCAATTGCCGATGCGTAGTGGACGCCGGATGCGTAGCCAAGGACTTGGCATCACCCAGGTTCACTAGGCGCGTAAACAGCTGCAAGGCATCCAGGAAGCGCGCCCCCGCCTCACGCCCGCCCGGCAAGCCAAACGTCAGCACACCCGAGCCCTGCCCGCGCAGATACTTCTGCACCAGCGCATGCTCCGGATGATCAGGCAATGCGGCGTAGTTCACCCAGGCGACTTTCGCGTGCTTCTGCAGGTAATTGGCCACGGCCAGCGTATTGCTGTTGATCCGGTCCATGCGCAGCGCCAGCGTCTCGATGCCCTGCAGGATCTGGAATGCGTTGAACGGTGAAATCGCCGCGCCCATGTTGCGCAGCGGCACCACGCGGGCACGACCGATGAAGGCCGCCGGTCCAAGTGCCTCGGTATAGACCACCCCGTGGTAACTGACATCCGGCGTATTGAGGCGCGGGAAGCGCTCCTTGTGCTCGGCCCACGGGAAACGACCCGAATCGACAATCGCGCCGCCAAGGCTGGTGCCATGGCCGCCGAGATACTTGGTCAAGGAATGCACCACGATATCCGCGCCGAAATCGAAGGAACGCTGCAGATACGGCGTGGCGACAGTGTTGTCGACGATCACCGGCACACCATGCGCATGCGCGATCCTGGCGATGGCTTCGATATCGGTGACGTTGCCGCGCGGGTTGCCGATGGATTCGACGAACACCGCCTTGGTGCGCTCGTCGATCAAGGCCGCAAACGCCTGCGGATCGCGGTAGTCGGCAAAGCGGGTCTGGATGCCGAACTGCGGCAGCGTATGCGCGAACAGGTTGTAGGTGCCACCGTACAACGCGCTTGAGGCGAGGATATTGTCACCGGCCTCGGCGATGGTCTGGATGGCGTAGGTGATCGCGGCCTGGCCCGAGGCCAGCGCCAACGCACCGATGCCGCCTTCCAAGGCCGCGATGCGCTTTTCCAGCACATCGGTGGTCGGGTTCATGATGCGGGTATAGATATTGCCCTGCACCTTGAGGTCGAACAGGTCGGCACCGTGCTGGGTGTCGTCGAAGGCGTAGGCAACGGTCTGGTAGATCGGCACCGCGACTGCGCGGGTGGTCGGATCGGGGGAATAGCCACCGTGCACGGCGATGGTTTCAGGCTTCCACTGCGGGTCGGTCATCGGAGTGCTCGCTAAGGAGTGACCGCTGACGATAGCCGAGGATGGATGGCAACCGGTGGACGGTTGCAGGGGTTACTTGTGAGGGGGCGTTATTTGCTGATGCATTTTGAGGCGTGCATCTCTAGCTAGAAGCTTCCCCTCACCCCAGCCCCTCTCCCGTAAACGGGAGAGGGGCTCAGTGCACTACGAGCCGCCGCAAACCTAGCCCCTCTCCCGCGCGCGGGAGAGGGGTTGGGGTGAGGGCAGCGCTTAAAGCTTTTGCAGCTTTGGCTCCGACTCTCAGCCCTTGCCAAACTGCAACTGGCCGCCACCGCCGGCTTCCACCTTGATGGTGTCGCCGCTGGCGAACTCGCCGGCCAGGATCTTCTGCGCCAGCGGATTTTCCAGCTGGGCCTGGATCGCACGCTTCAAGGGGCGCGCGCCATAGATCGGGTCGAAGCCGACATTGCCCAGCACATCGAAGGCCGAATCCGACACCTCCAGGCGCAAACCACGCTCGCCCAACCGCTTCTCCAGCCCACGCATCTGGATGCGTGCGATCTGCTTGATCTGCTGCTTGTCCAGCGGGTGGAACACGACGATGTCGTCCAGGCGGTTGATGAACTCCGGACGGAAGTGCGCCTGCACCACGCCCATCACCGCCGCCTTCATCTGCGTATAGGCTTCCGGGCTGTCGTCGCCGCTCATGTCCTGGATCTGGTGCGAGCCCAGGTTCGAGGTCATCACGATGACGGTGTTGCGGAAGTCCACGGTGCGGCCCTGGCCGTCGGTCAAACGACCGTCGTCCAGCACCTGCAGCAGGATGTTGAACACATCCGGATGCGCCTTCTCCACTTCGTCCAGCAGGATCACGCTGTACGGGCGACGACGCACCGCCTCAGTCAGGTAACCACCTTCTTCGTAGCCCACATAACCCGGGGGCGCACCGATCAGCCGCGACACGCTGTGCTTCTCCATGAACTCACTCATGTCGATGCGCACCATCGCGTCGGGCGAGTCGAACAGGAAGTCGGCCAGCGCCTTGGTCAGCTCGGTCTTGCCAACACCGGTCGGGCCCAGGAACAGGAACGAGCCACTCGGGCGGTTCGGGTCCGACAGGCCGGCACGCGAACGCCGCACCGCGTCGGAGACCACGCGGATCGCTTCTTCCTGCCCAACCACGCGGTTGTGCAGCATGTCTTCCATGCGCAGCAGCTTGTCGCGCTCGCCTTCGAGCATCTTGCTGACCGGGATGCCGGTCCAGCGCGAGACAACCTCGGCGATTTCCTCGTCGGTCACCTTGTCCTGCACCAGCTTGAAGTCCTTGCGCTCCATCTCCTGCGCGGCCTGCAGCTGCTTCTCCAGGTTGGGCAACAGGCCGTACTGGATCTCGCTCATCTTGGCGAAGTCCTGGCGACGCTGTGCGGCTTCCAGATCCAGCTTGGCCTTCTCGACCTGCTCCTTGATCTTGGTTGCGCCCTGCAGCGCGGCCTTCTCCGACTTCCAGATTTCGTTGAGGTCGGAGAACTCACGCTCCAGCGTGTCGATGTCGGCTTCCAGATCGGCCAGGCGCTTGCGCGAGGCGTCGTCCTTCTCCTTCTTCAGCATTTCGCGCTGGATCTTGAGCTGGATCAGACGGCGTTCCAGACGATCAAGCTCCTCCGGCTTGGAGTCGATCTCCATGCGGATGCGCGAGGCGGCCTCGTCCATCAGGTCGATGGCCTTGTCCGGCAGCTGCCGGTCGGTGATGTAGCGGTTCGACAAGGTCGCCGCGGCAACCACGGCCGGGTCGGTGATCTCCACGCCGTGGTGCACCGCGTAGCGTTCCTTCAGGCCACGCAGGATGGCGATGGTGTCCTCCACCGTCGGCTCACCGACAAACACCTTCTGGAAGCGGCGCTCCAGCGCGGCATCCTTCTCGATGTACTGGCGGTATTCGTCCAGCGTGGTGGCGCCGATGCAATGCAGTTCGCCACGCGCAAGCGCGGGCTTGAGCATGTTGCCCGCATCCATCGCACCGTCGCCCTTGCCGGCGCCGACCATGGTGTGCAGTTCGTCGATGAACAGGATGATCTGGCCTTCGTTCTTGGACAGGTCATTGAGCACGGCCTTCAAGCGCTCTTCGAACTCGCCGCGGAACTTGGCACCGGCAATCAGCGCGCCCATGTCCAGCGAGAGCACGCGCTTGCCGCGCAGGCCCTCGGGCACTTCGTCGTTGATGATGCGCTGGGCCAGGCCTTCGACAATCGCGGTCTTGCCCACGCCGGGTTCACCGATCAGCACCGGGTTGTTCTTGGTACGGCGCTGCAGCACCTGGATGGTGCGGCGGATCTCTTCGTCGCGGCCAATCACCGGGTCGAGCTTGCCGCTTTCGGCACGCGCGGTCAGGTCGATGGTGTATTTTTCCAGCGCCTGGCGCTGCTCTTCGGCGTTTTCGCTTTGCACGGTTTCTCCGCCGCGCAGCTTGTCGATCGCGGCTTTCACTTTGTTCTTGTCGGCGCCAGCCGCACGCAGTGCCATGCCGGCCGGGCCGCCATCGTCCACTGCGGCCAGCAGGAACCACTCGCTGGCGATGAACTGGTCGTTGTGCTGCTGGGCCAGCTTGTCGGTATTGTTGAGCAGGCGATTGAGATCGTTGCCCATCGACAGGCTGCCGGCCTGACCGGATACCTTGGGCAGCGCATCCAGTGCCTCGGTCAGCCGCTCGCGCAGCACCGGCACGTTGACGCCGGCCTGGGCCAGCAAGGGCCGGCTGCTGCCACCGGGCTGATCGAGCAGCGCGCTGAGCACATGCACCGGCTCGATGATGTTGTTATCACGGCCAACCGCCAGCGACTGGGCATCTGCCAAGGCTTTCTGGAAATTGGAGGTGAGCTTGTCCATCCGCATGGGTCTTCTTCCTCAAAGTTGGGAGGCCAGCATTGCTGGCGATATTGATTCAGATGCGGTTGCAACGGCGTGATTCAAGGGTGAATAGCGCCCTTGTTCAGCTGCAATCGAGATCCGCTTCCAGTATCACCAGCTGCCGTCGCCGCAACCTTGATCCAACGCAAGCGGCTGCAGCACTCAGCCGCGCGTGATCGCCGCGCGCAGGGCCCGCAACTGCTGCTTCACCGCCTGTTCCTGCCCGGCATCCATGCGCAGCAGGGCTTTCTGCCCGATCGACAGGGATTGCAGGGCCGGGTCGACGAAGCGATAGCGGCCCTTGCCGTCAGGCTCCACCGCCAGCGGACGGGCCGGCTCGGGGGTCTGCAACAGATGGTCGATCACCGCCACCAGCCTGTCGTTGAAATGGCCATCGGGATGACCGATATCGCGGTAGGCCTGCTGCAGCAAGGGATAGAAGCGTTTGTAAGCAGCCGCTACCGCCCCCGCATCGGCACGGGTGAAAGCATCCACGTAAGGCGCATAGCGGGTGGCATTGGCGGCTGCCAACTGCTCACCTCCAGCACCGCCCTGCTCCACCTGCAGCGCGCCTGGCAACGGCCGCACGGCCATCGCCACCCCTGGCAGGCTAGGCTGCGTCAGGTTGTCCACATGCACCACCACGCGCTGGATCAGCTGCTCACGCAGCAGCACGGCCAAAGCATCTGCCGGGAACAAACCGTTCAAGGCCTGCCAGCCGGAGGCATCGCTGTCGGCCAGAGCCGGCAAGGCCGGGTCAGCAGCCACGTCGAGCGGATATTTCGGCTCGGCCGCTGGTTCGGGCGTAGCAGGCGGTTGGATGGCCGGTGTAGCCGGACTATCCACCAGCGGAGCAACGCTTGGTGCTGCCTGCCGCAGCTGCGCCACATCATCACGGAACATCCACCATGCAGCGCCGCCAACTGCGACGACGCCAACCACGGCCCAGGGCCACACTGCTTTGCGCTTCTGCATCACTTGCACCTTTATTGCATGTGATGGTGTGACCCTGTTTATCCCGCCGGGTTCCCCTGCGGTTCAAGCCTCATGCATCAACGCTGTTTCTGCAGCGACATCAGGCCGATCACGACCGCCAGCACCGCGTAGGCAGCGCTCACCTGCAAGGTGATGGCCTGGCGCAGGCCTTCCAGCTGCCACGGCAGGTAGATGCCGCCGCGCGGATCGGTGGAATGAATCACGCCGAAGGCACTCAGCGCAGCAGCCACGAACAACAGACTCACCGCCACGCCAGCGCGACGCTCGATCAAGGCCACCAGTGCTGCCGCCCAGATCATCGCCGAGATGATGAAACCATTGCCAAGCAACTGCAGCGTTGCCACATCCGACAGGCCATGGCCATCGACCGCCGCATACAACGCAGCCGCCGCATCCGGCGCCACCCAGGTGCCGAACTTGATGTTGATCAGGTAGGCAATGGCCGGCAGGAAGGCCAGCGCGACCGCGACCGCGTGCTCACGCTTGGTCTGCTGGAAGGCCTGCACGGTGATGTCCAGGCCGACGAAGACGATGATCGGTGCCAGCACCGCCACCGGCAGCCACTGCACCAATCCGGCGACCACGCCGAGCATGCCGCCGATGCCGATGAACAGGCCGGTCAGCAGCGTGTAACCGGTGCGCGCCCCCAGACGCTTGTAGGCCGGCTGGCCGATGTACGGCGTGGTCTGCGCGACGCCACCGCAGACGCCGGCGATCAATGTCGCGATGGCCTCCACCAGCAGGATGTCACGGGTGCGGTAGTCGTCACCGGCGGCGCGTGCGCTCTCCGCCACGTTGATACCGCCCACCACCATCAGCAAGCCGAACGGCAGCAGCAGCGACAGGTACGGCATGGTCAACGGCAGGCCTTCGACGAAGCCCAGCGTCGGCAGCGGCAAGGCCACGGCGAAGGAGATGGCCGGCGGCCACTGGAAGCCGGTCAGTGCGCCCGCCGCACCCAGCCCGTAATACAACACCACACCAACCAGCAGCGCGAACAGCACGCCCGGCAAACGCAGCGGCACCACGCCACGCGCAACCAGCACATAAAGCAACACGCCGAGCGTGACCAGGCCAACCAGCGGCTGGCGCATGCTCTCGATCAGCGGCAGGAAGCCGAGCAGGGTCAGCGCCGCACCACCGATGGAGCCGAGCAGCGCCGCACGCGGCACATGGCGGGTAACCGCATCGCCGACGAAGGACAGCACCAGCTTGAGCAGGCCCATCACCACCAGCGAGGCCATGCCCAGCTTCCAGGTCGCCATCGCGGCTGCCTGAGGGTCCATGCCCAGCTGCTTGAAGCCGACGAAGGCCGGGCCCAGCACCAGCAGCGCCATGCCGATGCTGGTTGGCGCGTCCAGCCCCAGCGGCATCGCGGTGACGTCATCACGGCCGCTGCGTGCAGCCAGGCGGCGTGCCATCACCGTGTACATCAGGTTGCCGATCAGCACACCGAACGCAGTGCCGGGGAACATGCGGCCGAACACCACATCGGCCGGGAACTGGAAGATGCCGACCAGCGCCATCGCGATGAAACCGAGGATCGACAGGTTGTCGACCACCAAGCCGAAGAAGCCGTTGAGATCACCCGGCACGAACCAGCGTGGGCGGGATGTTGAAGCGGAAGGATTCATGGGGGATATCGTCAGGAAAGCGGAGCGATGGTAACGCCGGGAAAATGCGTGCGGGTGGAACAGATCATTCGTTCGTGGGCAGTTTCACCCAGCCCAGCACCGGGCCACGGCTGGGATTGCGGTAACGCAGCTGCAGCCAGCCGTCGGCTTCGTCCAGCAGCTCGACGTGGTCGCCTTTGAGCAGATAGCGTTTGGTGGAGGAGTCACCCGCCCTGCTGTATAGCGGCAGCTTTGCCGGTACCACCGATGCGCTGCGGCCCTGCATCGGGACATCTTCCAGAGGCGGATCGAATGCGTTCCATAGCGCGGTCTCAAGCCGTTTGCCTGCTGCGTCCCAGGTGCTCCAGACCATCAGTATCTCGGCATCTTCCACTGGCCCCAGGTTCACCACCTGCGCCAAGCTTTCGGTGTCGATGAAGGCATTGCGCATCGAGCGGTACAGATAGAGCTGATTGCCTTGATAGCGGTAGATGTCGCTGTACCACATCGGCCCACTGCGGCAGCTGCTGCTCAACGTGCGGGTGGCCGGGTCCGGGGTCAGCGACCAGAAGCCTCCGCAGCTGATCTCCGGCGCCTCGGGGGCGGCCAACGCGCGGAACTGGCCACTGGCCGGCTCGAACATGTAAACCGTGACCGATTCGTTGACCTGGCCCAGCGTCGCGCTGGTGTCCAGGTCCTGATAGCCGTCGAAGTTGTAGTCGGCGTGGCCCAGGCGCGTGCCGCCGCCTTCCTCATCCGTGGACGCCGACAGCACCTGCCGACCCTTTGATCGATTGGTGCCAACCTCCACGCTGCCATCGTCCAGCAAGCGCGCATGCGCGCTCACGCCGGCTGCAACCTCGAAGCGGATCTCGCTGTCATCTGCCGCGAATGCTGGCGCTGCCAACAGCGAAACCACTGCAATCAGCAAGCCGCACGCGGCAAAACGGCAGCGGGACGTGGATATCAGGGACATCATCGAGAAGCTCATCTGCGGTTGGAGGCTGCCCGCAGGCTAGCCGATCCAGTGCGGATCAGAACGAAACCTCGACCGGCTGCCGCGACCACAGCACCGACTGGTGCCTGGTGGCCTGCTTCCACGCCAGGCGGATGGCTTCGATGTCGTTACGGCGCTGCGCGCTGTCCTCGTGCAGGATCACCAGCACCTTGGTGCGCAGCCGGTTGGGCTCGGGTGCGCCGCGGAACAGCCACTGGCCGTAGGCATCGAACACGGTCAGGCCATCGGGGAAGCGCGGGGTGACTTCCTTGTCGAGGAAGGCGCGCCACTGCGCCTCGCTGATCACATCGGTCTGCTCACGGGCCGATGGCCCGGTTTCCTCGCCAACGCCGAAATACAGCTCGCTGCGCACCCAGCCACCGGCCTCGGCAGGTCGCGCGGCATCGCCGTGCAGCTGGGCGCTGGGCGCGGTTTCGGCTGCAGGCGGAGCGGCGTGGGCACTGGCGGCAACGGCAAACAACAAGGGCAACAGGACAGCGTGCAACTTCATGGAAAACCTCCGGGCAGGAACGACACGGTGGCATCCAAGGCACCGCAGGGGATATCGCGTTTGGTTATCAGCCAATTGCCAGCAGGACTTGCATCCAGGCCGCCGTTAACGCGAAGATAATATATCGCTTCATCCGGATGGATGTAAGTCTTGACGTCAACTACATCCCTCCCCCGCCCTTCCCCATTGTATTTCCGGAGTTCCCATGTCCCGCCCCACCTCGGCCCCGCTCGGCCTGGCCATCGCGCTGGCGCTGTCTTCCCCCGCTTTTGCCCAGGACGCCCAGCAAGCCACCAATCTGGACACGGTAATCGTCACCGGCACCCGCGCCGTGGACCGCACCGTGCTGGAATCCACCTCACCGGTGGACGTGCTCAGCGCCGAGGACATCCGCAAGGCCGGCGTGGTCAACGGCGAGCTGGGCAGCGCACTGCAGGCGCTGCTGCCCTCGTTCAACTTCCCGCGCCAGTCCAACTCCGGCGGTGCCGACCACATCCGCGCCGCCCAGCTGCGTGGCCTGTCGCCCGACCACGTACTGGTGCTGATCAACGGCAAGCGCCGCCACAACAGCGCCCTGGTCAACACCGACAGCAAGATCGGCAAGGGCACCACGCCAGTCGATTTCAATGCCATCCCGGTCAGCGCGATCAAGCGCATCGAGGTGCTGCGTGACGGCGCCGGCGCGCTGTATGGCTCCGATGCGGTGGCCGGCGTGATCAACGTGATCCTCGACGACGCGCCGGAAGGCGGCGCCATCGAAGCCAGCTTCGGCGCGCACCACACCGACCTCAAGCCGATCGACCGCACCCTGACCGATGGCCAGACCAGCTACTTCAGCGCCAAGGTCGGCACCGCGCTGAGCGACGACGGCGGCTTCCTGCGCGTTGGCCTGGAGCTGAAGAACCGCGAAGCGACCAATCGCGCCGGTTTCGACCAGATCCCGCCGTGGGAAGCGCAGACCCCGGACAATCTGGCCCTGGCCGGCAAGCGCAATTACTCGCTGGGCGATGGCTCCAGCAAGGATCTCAACGCCTGGTTCAATGCCGAAATCCCGTTCGGCGTCGCCTCCAAGGCCTATGCCTTCGGCACCTACAACCAGCGCGATACCGAAGGCGCCAATTACTTCCGTTACCCGGACGGCGAAGCCAACTGGAAGGAGCTGTATCCGAACGGCTACCGCCCGATCTCCGAAGGCGAGAACCTGGACGTGCAGCTGGTGGCCGGTGCCCGTGGCGAACTCGGCGACTGGAACTACGATGCAAGCCTCGACCATGGCCGCAACGAGTTCACCTATCGCCTGCGCAACTCGCTCAACGCCTCGCTTGGCCCGACCAGCCCGACCAGCTTCAAGACCGCCGATTTCAGCTTCGCCCAGACCGTGGCCAACCTGGATTTCGGCCGCATCTTCGTGCGCGCCAATGACACCCACAGCCTCGGCTTCGGCATCGAAGGCCGTCACGAGCGCTATGAAACCGGCGCCGGCAACCCGGCCAGCTATGCCGCGGGCCCGTATACCGACCGGCCGACCGGCTCGCAGGCCGGCGGTGGCCTGACCCCGCAGGACGAGGCCGATCTGTCGCGCGATGTGATCAGTGCCTACACCAGCCTGTCCTCGACCTTCGGCGAGAAGTTCTCCACCGATATCGCCGCACGCTACGAGCACTACGAGGACTTCGGCGGCGAACTGACCGGCAAGATCGGTGCGCGCTATGCATTCGCGCCGGCGTTCGCGCTGCGTGGTTCGGTCTCCAACAACTTCCACGCGCCGTCGCTGAGCCAGATCGGCTACGAATCCACTTCGACCGGCTATACCGCTGGTGGCCAGCTGGTGCAGGGCCGCCTGTTGTCGGTGAACAATCCGATCGCACGCGCCTTGGGCGCAAGCGACCTGAAGCCGGAGAAGTCGATCAACTACAGCCTCGGCTTCACCAGCCAGATCGGTAGCCATTTCGACCTGTCGCTGGACCTGTTCCAGATCGATATCGATGACCGTATCGCACTGTCGGAAAGCATCACCGGCGATGCACTGACCGATTTCGTGCAGCAGCAGTTCGGCATCGCTGGGCTGGAAAGCGCGCACTACTTCGTCAACGCCGCCGATACCCGCACCCGCGGCGCCGAGTTCGTCGGCAACTGGCGGCAATCACTGGGTGATGGCGAGCTGCTGTTGACCGGCACCTGGAGCTACGCCAAGACCGAGTTGAAGAACGTCGTCGCCACGCCCTCGCAGTTGCTGGCACTGAACCCGGACTACGTGCTGTTCGGCGTGGAGGAGAGCAATACGCTGACCGACGCCGCACCGCGCACCCGCGCGCAGTTCGCCGCCAGCTGGGCCAATGACAGCTGGTCGTTGAGCAGCCGCGTCAGCCGTCATGGCAGCGTCAAGCGCGTCTTCGATTTTGGTGGCGGCTATGTTCCAACCCAGACTTACCAGGCCGAGTGGCAGCTGGATGCGGAAGTCGAGTACCGCATTACGCCGCAGTGGAGCGTGGCTGTTGGCGGGCAGAACCTGACCGACAACTACCCGGACAAGTCGAACGAGGACATCTACTACTTCGGCAACCTGCCGTATGACGTGTTGTCGCCAATTGGCAGCAATGGTGCGTATTGGTACGGGCGGGTGCGGCTTACCTTCTGATTGGGGTGCGAGGGGAGAGAGATTTCTTGTTAGAAGCTCCCCCACACCCCAACCCCTCTCCCGCGCGCGGGAGAGGGGCTAGTGCACTAGCAGCCGACGCGATCCGAGCCCCTCTCCCGTCTGCGGGAGAGGGGTTGGGGTGAGGGGAAGCTCTTAGCTAATGCCCCCCAAAACCCCCGAATTCATCCAGCTTTAACAGCGCTGGGCGCTCCTTACGCCTGCCGGCACATTCCAGCCCGGTTCATCCCTTGCGGAGGCGTATATGTTCGAGTCGTTGATTCGCGAAGCGGCCAGCCGCTTTCATCTCGGCGACAATGCAGGGCGCCTCGTGCGCCAGCTTGTCGATGTCATTTTCGATCCCGCCAACGGCGGCTTCGCCGGCCTGCAGAAACGCTTTACCGATGCAGGCCACGACGGCCTGTTCTCGTCGTGGATAGGTACCTCGCCTGGCGACAACGCGCTGCAACCGGACCAGTTCAGCGCCGGCTTCGGCCAGAACCTGGCCAGCGGCATTGCCAGCAAGCTCGGCATTCCAGCAGCGGCAGTGAATATGGCCGGTGCATGGTTGCTGCCGAAGATCGTCGGCCAACTCACCCCGGGCGGCAAGATCCCCTCTTCCCGCCCAGCCGACTACGAGCGCTGGTTTGGTACCAGCACACCTACTGCCGGCTATAGCGGCGGTGGCACCGTTGCCAGCAAACCATCCGGCGGCTTCTGGAAATGGCTGCTTCCACTGATTCTGCTGCTTGCGGCGTTCCTGTTGTTCCGCAGCTGCAAGAAGGAAGAAGCCGTCGCACCAGCGCCGATGCAACCGGCCACCACCATGCAACCTGCAGCACCAGTTGCACAAGCCAATCCACGCTTTGGCTTCGAGAACGTGGACGGCAAAGTCACGGTCAGCGGCCAGGTTGCCAGCGAGGCCGACAAGACCCGCCTATGGGATGCCCTGAAAGCCAACTTCGGTGAAGGCAATCTGTCGGGCAACATCACCGTAGATCCTGCAACCCTGCCAGCTGGTTGGCTCGACAAGCTGATCGCCGCACTGCCCGAATTGAAAGCCAAGGGTCTGAAGTTCGGTTTCGATGGTGACAAGCTCAACATCGATACCAGCGGCATGTCCGAAGCCGATCGTTTCACCGTAAGCGACAAGCTGCGCAGCCTGTTCGGCGGCTTCGAGATCAGCGGCTTGTGGGACCGTGCGGCGGCGGCACTATCAGGACTCAAAGCCGGCTTCAGCGGCGATGATCTGGTCAAAGCCCTGAACCTGATGAACATCTACTTCGACACTGGCTCGGCCACCATCACCCGCGACAGTCTGGAGACACTGACCAGCGCGGCGAATGCGATCAAGCAGGCACCTGCAGGCACGAAGATCGAAGTCGGCGGCCATACCGATAACACCGGTGATGCTGCTGCAAACGTGACCTTGAGCCAGCAACGTGCGGATGCGGTGGTTGCCAAGCTGGCCGAGCTTGGCGTTGCTGCCGGTACGCTCAGTGCCAAGGGCTACGGCCAGGAAAAACCGCGTGCCAGCAATGACACTGACGAAGGACGTGCGCAGAACCGCCGGATCGAGTTTGCGGTTACCAAGTGATGTTGTGGATTGGGTGAAGACCAGAAGCTTGCCCTCACCCCAATCCCTCTCCCGCTTGCGGGAGAGGGGCTCGCATCGCGCGCACTCGTAGTGCACTAGCCCCTCTCCCGTTCGTCGGTAGAGGGGTTGGGGTGAGGGCGCTCTGGAAACACGTACAGCAAGCCCCCAGCCCCAAATGACCTTCCTGTAACAACCGATACGGCATAGTGGCCGCATGCTTGATGACCTACAGCGACCGCCCCCTCCGGCGCTGGCAGATGACGACGCACTGTTTCTCGACGTAGACGGCACCTTGCTCGCCTTTGCCGACCACCCGGACAAGGTGGCGCCCGCCCCGTCCCTGCTCACGCTGCTGGCCAGCGTGCAGCAACGTCTCGGCGGCGCGCTGGCGCTGCTCAGTGGCCGCCCTGTCAGCCAACTGCAGGCCATGTTCGCGCCGCTGCGCCTGCCCATCGCCGGCCTGCATGGCGCGCAACTGCTCACTTCTGTCGATGCAGAACCCGCCCAGACAGACACCGCAGCTTGGCTGCACGCATTGCACCAGCGCGCGATGCAGCTGGCGCATGCCCACCCCGGCGTGATGATCGAGAACAAGGGCCAGGCACTGGCCCTGCACTGGCGCAACGCGCCGGATGCTGGCGCGGCCGTGATCGCATTCGCCAACGCACAACTACCGCAGCTCCATGACGTGCGCCTGCAACCCGGCAACCACGTGATCGAGTTCATCGGCAGCGGCCACGACAAGGGCCGCGCCCTGCAGCAACTGATGCAAAACCCGCCTTTCCAAGGCCGGCGCCCGGTCTTCATCGGCGACGACCTGACCGACGAGCACGGCTTCCACGCCGCGCAGCAACTCGACGGCATTGGCGTACTTGTCGGCCAGCGCAACGAAAGCGTGGCCGTTGCAGCACTGCCCGACATCACCGCCGTACACGCTTGGCTGCGCGCAGCCATTACCTGACCCACCCGGAGGAAACAGCGACGCCACTGGCGCTCGCACAGCAAGGAGAACGCAATGCAAGACGCCACCCTCGACCTTGGCGTAGTTGGCAATGGCAGTTTCGGCGCACTGATCGATAAGCAGGCGCGTGTGGTCTGGAGCTGCCTGCCCAGCTTCGATGGTGATCCGGCCTTCTGTGCCCTGCTCGGCCCCAACCAGCACCCCGGCGGTGACTTCGGCATCGAGCTGGAGGACTTCCTCGACAGCGAGCAGTCCTACCTCAGCAATACCGCGATCCTGCGCACCGTGCTGCGCGACACACATGGCGGCGCGGTGGAGATCATCGATTTCGCCCCGCGCTGGCGCCAGAACGATCGCTTCTACCGGCCCGTCAGCCTGATCCGCCAGGTCACCCCGCTATCCGGCAACCCGCGCATCATCGTGCGCGCACGGCCGCTTGCAGATTGGGGCGCGCGCCAACCGGAAACCAC
The DNA here is from genome assembly GCF_056760155.1 of Stenotrophomonas sp. STEN022. NCBI lineage: Bacteria > Pseudomonadati > Pseudomonadota > Gammaproteobacteria > Lysobacterales > Lysobacteraceae > Stenotrophomonas > Stenotrophomonas sp. STEN022. The sequence continues at coordinate 6,704 of NZ_JBRREG010000048.1, read as the reverse complement.
CTGGGGCAGCAATCACATCCGCTGGCTGTTGCCGGATCTGGTGCTACGCCTGACCACCGACGTTCCAGTGCGCTTCGTCCGCGATGCCCTGCCCTTCGTGCTCAATCATCGCGTGCATCTGGTGCTGGGCGTGGACGAATCGCTGAACCGATCGCTCAGCGGCTACGTACAGGAAGCCACGCAGCGCACACGCGACTACTGGCGCGAATGGGTGCGCTACCTGTCGGTGCCGCTGGATTGGCAGGACGCGGTGATCCGCAGCGCCATCACCTTGAAGCTGTGCCAGTACGAAGACAGCGGCGCCATCATCGCGGCGATGACCACCTCCATCCCGGAAGCACCTGGCAGCAGCCGCAACTGGGACTACCGCTACTGCTGGCTGCGCGATGCCGCCTTCGTGGTGCGCGCGCTCAACCGGCTCGGCGCGACCCGCACCATGGAGCAGTTCCTGGGCTACATCTTCAACCTGGCCAGCACCGACGGCAGCCTGCAGCCGCTGTACGGCATCGGCTTCGAGGCCAAGCTCGACGAGGAGGAAGTCGCCTCGTTGTCCGGCTATTGCGGTATGGGCCCGGTACGCCGCGGCAACCTGGCCTGGGTGCAGCGCCAGCACGATGTCTACGGCAGCGTGGTGCTGGCCTCCACCCAGCTGTTCTTCGACCAGCGTCTGCAGGACCCGGGTGACGCGCATACCTTCGCGCGCCTCGAGCCGCTTGGTGAACAGGCGTTTGCGCTGCACGACGTACCCGATGCCGGCCTGTGGGAATTCCGTGGCCGTACCGAAGTCCATACCTACACCAGCGCGATGTGCTGGGCGGCCTGTGACCGGCTGTCCAAGATCGCAACCCGCTTGAAGCTCGATGGCCGCGCCGTCTACTGGCGCGAACGGGCCAACCAGATCCACGCGCGGATCATGCACGAAAGCTGGAATGAGCAGCTTGGTCACTTCACCGATACCTTTGGTGGTCATCGGCTGGATGCTTCCTTGTTGCTGCTGGCCGACATCGGCTTCATCGATGCCAAGGACGCGCGCTTCATCGCCACGGTCGAGGCCATCGGCCGCGATCTGAAGCATGGCAATGCCCTGTACCGCTATATCGCGCCGGATGATTTCGGCACACCGGAAACCAGCTTCACCATCTGCACCTTCTGGTACATAGATGCATTGGCAGCGATCGGGCGGATGGACGAAGCGCGCGAGATGTTCGAAATACTGCTGCAGCAGCGCAATCACCTGGGCCTGCTATCCGAAGACCTAGCCTTCGATGGCAAGGCCTGGGGTAATTTCCCGCAAACCTACTCGCATGTGGGCTTGGTGATCGCCGCGATGCGCTTGTCGCGCAGCTGGCAGGAGGCGTCGTGAGCCGACTGGTGGTGGTCTCCAACCGCGTGGCATTACCTGGCGAAAACCGCGCTGGCGGACTGGCGACCGGCCTGCTGGCGGCACTCAGCGAACGTGGCGGGTTGTGGTTTGGCTGGAGTGGACGCAGCGTCAGTGTCGATAGCGGCGCCCTGCACAAAGCACAGGACGGGCCAATCCGCTACTTGACGATGGACCTGTCCAAAACTGACCTGGACAACTACTACAACGGCTTCGCCAATCGCGCTTTGTGGCCGCTGCTGCATTTCCGTTTGGACCTGGTCGACTACGACCGGCGCAAGCGCGAAGGCTATTGGAAGGTAAACAGACTGTTTGCCGATACGCTGGCTCCACTGCTGCGCGACGACGATACGGTGTGGATCCACGACTACCACCTGATCCCATTGGCGGCGTTGCTGCGCGAGCGTGGCATCGCCTGCAGGATCGGCTTCTTCCTGCATGTGCCGGTTCCCTCAGCTGACCTCATCCAAGCCCTGCCCGACCACCGCTCACTGTTCTCGGCGTTGTATTCGTACGACCTGCTCGGCTTCCAGACCCGCCGTGACGTGGACCGCTTCCAGTCCTATGTGCGTCTGTTCGGCGGCGGCACGTTGATCGACAGCGACTGGATCAAGGCACCCGATGGTCGCCGCGTGCGCACCTCCGCATTCCCGATCGGTATCGATACCGAGCACATCGCCCGGCAGGCCCGCAGCGCGGCCAGCAACAAGCCGGTGCGCGGCCTGCGGCAGAGCCTGCAGCACCGCAAGCTGGCAATCGGCGTGGACCGGCTGGATTACTCCAAGGGCCTGCCGGACCGTTTCCACGGCTTTGAACGATACCTGCAGCGCTATCCGCAGCAGAAAGGCGATATGACCTTCCTGCAGATCGCGCCGGTATCCCGTGGCAGCGTCAACGAGTACCGCAAGCTGCGTGGCGATCTGGAGCGTCTGGCCGGGCATATCAACGGCGGCCATGCCGAAGCCGATTGGACACCGCTGCGCTACGTCAACCAGAACTACGCACACAGCACGCTGACCGGTTTCTACCGGCAGGCGGCAGTCGGCTTGGTAACGCCGCTGCGCGACGGCATGAACCTGGTCGCCAAGGAGTACATCGCTGCGCAGGACCCCGAGAACCCGGGCATGTTGGTGTTGTCGCTATTGGCTGGCGCGGCGGATGAATTGAAGCAGGCGCTGCTGGTCAATCCGCACGATCTGGATGGTGTTGCCGATGCGATAGCGACGGCTGCAAACATGCCGCGGGCAGAGCGGATCGAGCGCTGGCGGGCGATGATGGAGCATCTGCGCGCGCATGATATCCATCGTTGGCGGCGGGATTATCTGGGGGCGTTGGAGGGGGTTTAGGGCTGGAGCGGAGGCAAGAGCCTGCCCTCACCCCAACCCCTCTCCCGTAAACGGGAGAGGGGCTAAGATCGCGTCGGCTGCACGTGCATTAGCCCCTCTCCCGTTTACGGGAGAGGGGTTGGGGTGAGGGGAAGCTCCTAGCTAGCAGAACCCACCCCACTCAATCCAAAAACCGCCCGCGCTGCTCCGCTGTCGGCAGAAAACAGCTGTCATGCCGCCCGAACCAGCGGTACCGATTCCGCGCCAGCCAGCGATACGCAGGGTCCCGCACAGAGGCCGGCAACACCCGCGCAAGCCAGGCCACGCGCCAAGCCCCACCCAATCCGGTCACCACCCGCAGGATCGCGTCTGTATCGGTGTAAGCAACACCATCAGAGACCAGCAGGAACGACAAAGGATCGTCCGGATCCAGCCCGTGCGCAGCCAACAGCGCCCGCCCCTGCCCACCCTGCATGGCCGCGAACCGGTAGCGACCGACCCGATCGAACCGCAGCAGGAAACGCACCCAGCGGCTGCACAACGCGCAGACGCCATCAAACACGATCACCGCCGGCTCAGCCACGCGCTTCCTCCGGCAACAGCCACCCTTCGTACCGGATCAGCCGCCCGATCAGCGGCATCGACACATCCACCAGGAATTCATAGCGCCCGGTCTGCTCACGCTCGCGGCAATGCACCTGCGCGAACCAGCGGGTCGGTAACGGCAACACACCGAATGCCCAGACACGTTCCGCCCGCCACAGGATCTGGCCAGCCTCTTCGCGCAATCCGAAACGGAAGCGCACCGCGCCAAGCTGCTCGAACAGCCGCCCTTCGCGTTGCCACAGGCGCGATGCCATGCGCGCGGCGCCGAATTTCCGGTTCCAGCACTCTCCGCCGGCATCAACCACGAACTCCACCGTCACCGGCACGCTGGAGGTTGGCGGCAGCCGCGCCAGCCACGCGCAGGGCGCGACCAGCCAATGGCTACCGCGCAGCACTTCACCCTGCCCGCTCCAGCGCTGATGCGAGGGGATCGAATGCAGCGCACGCACCTGCGGGGCCAGCTGCTCGAACGCTGGGCCCAGCACCTGTGCGAACAGCGGCGCGCTCAAGGCTCCATCCACACCAGGGTGGCGATACGGCCGCTGCGTTGATCGCGCCGGTGCGAGAACCAGCGCTGCGGGTCGGCCATGGTGCACAGGTCGCCGCCGTGGATCGCGGACGACTGCATGCCTGCGGCCACCAGCCGCTGCCGTGCCAGCCCAGGCAGGTCTACCTTCCAATGACCGGGCCGGGTGGCCACGAAATGACCCTCAGCGGCGCTGGAATGCGCCAGGAAGGCCTCGCGCACGTCCACGCCGACCTCGTACAGGGCGGGACCGGCCGCAGGCCCTATCCATGCTACCAGCGCCTCAGCGGGCGTCTGCATGGCGGCCAAGGTGTTCTCCAGCATGCCGCGCGCCAATCCGCCCCAGCCAGCATGGGCGGCCGCCACTTCACTGCCGTCGCGGGCGGCAAACACCACTGGCAGGCAGTCTGCGGTAAGGATGGCCAGCACCACGCCCGGCACCGAGGTCACCGACGCATCGGCGGTTGGCTCAGCGTCCAGCCCCTGCGCCTGCGGTGGCGCGTCGAAACGCAGCGCCACGCTGCTGTGCACCTGGCGCAGCCAGTGCGCTGCCGACGGCAGTTTGGCCAGTTGCTGCAGTTCGTCGCGGTTGCGCTGCACCTGGGCCGGATCGTCGCCATCGGCGGCGGTCCGGTTGCCCAGGTTGAAACTGTCGAACGGGGGCTGCGAGCCGCCGGCGCCATGACGCATCGTGGTGAAGGCCCGCACCCGCGGAGGCGCAGGCCAGTCAGCCAGCCACAGCGGGCTCGCCTCCGCCATTACCAGCGGCCCCGCTCGCGCTCGGCGAAAGCCTTGGAGTCCTCGCGCAGTGCCTTCATCAGCGCCAGCAGATCGGCCGGAACCGGCGCCGTGTTGCTGATCGTCTCGCCGGTGATCGGGTGCTGGAATTCCAGCGTCTCGGCGTGCAGGGCCTGGCGCTTGAAGCCGCGCAGTGCCGCGACCAGCTCGTCGGTGGCGCCCTTGGGCAGCTTCAGCGAGCCGCCGTACAGCGGGTCACCGACGATGGCGTGCTTAAGGTGCGCCATGTGCACGCGGATCTGGTGGGTACGGCCGGTTTCCAGGCGGCATTCCAGCGCGGTGTGGGCGCGGAAGCGCTCGCGCAGGCGGTAATGGGTCACCGCTTCCTTGCCGTCCTCGCGCACGCCCATCTTCAGGCGGTCGCGTGCATGGCGGTCGATCGGGGCATCGGCGGTGCCGCCGGAGACCAGCGCACCGACCACCACCGCCAGGTACTGGCGATGCACTTCACGCGCCGACAGCTGCTCGACCAGCGCGGTCTGCGCCTGCACGGTACGGGCCACCACCATGACGCCGCTGGTGTCCTTGTCCAGGCGGTGGACCACGCCGGCGCGCGGCACCTTGGCGATCTCCGGGTCACGGAACAGCAGCGCGTTGAGCAGGGTGCCGCTGGGGTTGCCGGCGCCGGGGTGGACCACCAGGCCGGCCGGCTTGTCGATAACGAACACATGTTCGTCCTCGTACAGGACCGACAAGGGGATGTCCTCCGGCAGGGCATGGACTTCGACTTCGAGCACTGCATTCAGGGTGGCAATTTCGCCACCGCGGACCGGGTCGCGCGGGCGCACGGGCTCGCCATCAAGCAGAACTGCGCCGGATTTGATCCATTCGGTCAGGCGCGAACGGGAGAATTCGGGGAACAATTCGGCCAGGACCGCGTCGAAGCGACGACCGGCGGCGGAATCGGGAACCTGCGCGTGGCGCGGGCTGGAAGAGGTGTTCTCGGACATGGGCAAAGACCGGCTAAAGACGAAATTATGGGGTCCAGGCGACAACAGTCAGTCGCAGGACAGGCCACTAGGCTATCATCGCCCCTTCGTATTCCTGCCGCGTCCTGCCCTGAACCCATGATCCGACGCTCTTCGCTGCTGTCCGCGCCCGTCCGCCTCACCGCCCTGTTGCTGGTTTTGGTCTTCGTCGCCACTGGCTGCCACCGCGGCGCCAAGAAGGACGCCGACGAAGGCGCGCCGGTCGAACAACTGTTTGAAAAGAGCCACAAGCTGATGGAGGGCGGCAACTGGTCCGGCGCCGAAACCAGCTTCAAGCGCCTGATTGCGCAGTATCCGTACGGCCCGTACACCGAGCAGGCGATGATCGAAAGCGCTTATGCCCAGTACAAGGCCGGCAAGAACGATGACGCCGTGTCGAGCATCGACCGCTTCATCCGTACCTACCCGACCCACCGCAACATCGCGTACCTGTACTACCTGCGCGGTCTTGCCAACGGCAATCGCGATACGGTTTTCCTGCGCCGCGTATGGTCGCTGGACCCGAGCCGCCGTGATCTGTCGACCCCGCGCCAAGCCTATGCCGATTTCAACATCGTCACCGAGCGCTACCCGAACAGCCGCTATGCCGCCGATGCGCGCCAGCGCATGGTCGAACTGCGCGACGTGTTCGCCCAGCATGAGCTGGACGATGCCCTGTACTACGCCCGCCGTGGCGCCTGGGTGTCCGTGGTTGGCCGTGCCAACTACCTGCTGGAAACCTACCCGCAGAGCGCCTTCCAGTACGACGCAGTCGCGCTGCTCGGCGAGGCCTACACCAACCTGGGCAACAAAACCCTGGCCGACGACGCCCGCCGCGTGCTTGAGCTGAACCAGCCGGAGCATCCGTGGCTGGCCGGCAACTGGCCGAAGTACCCGTGGATGATCCGCAAGCTGAACCCGTTCGCGGGTGAACGCTCGGTGGCCACCGGCCAGAGCAATGCCACGATGAACCGCGGCAAGTAAGCTGCTGCGATACTGCTGGTGATTGGAAAGGGGCCTATGGGCCCCTTTCCTGTTTTTGGGGTTTGGTTTTGGGCCTGCTTCGGCCCTACCCCTTTGGGTTTGTTTGGGGCTTGCTT
>NZ_JBRREG010000047.1:0-34826 GCF_056760155.1 Stenotrophomonas sp. STEN022 | reverse complement strand
AGGGAACACGGGGATGGAAGCGGCGCAAGGGTAGCGCAGATGACCGCAGCCTGCTGCTTGACGGCCCGAGCAACAGGTATTTGCCTGCAGGAGCGGCGTAGGCCGCGAAGCTGACGTTGCCTGGCCCCAGGCAACTGCGTCGTCTGATGAACAGCGTGCTTCGCGGCTTACGCCGCTCCCACAAACAAAGCCGCCCAGCGTTGGTTCTGCACGGCTCGAGCAATTTAATGAACCGCTTCGAAGCCAGCACCTGGCCTCGCTGCATCCCCGGACCAGGCAATCTTGGTGCTATGAGATCGTGGCACTCTCACGCTGCTGCACCGAAATCCGGTTCCTGCCAGCACGCTTGGATGCATACAGCATTTCATCCGCTGCCTTCAGCACGGCGTCGATCTCGAAACTGCTCTGCGGCCAGTTGGCCACGCCCATCGAAATCGTGATCGCGCCGACCTTGGCGATCTTCATCTCCGCCACCGCCACACGCAGACGCTCGGCCACCTGCGCCGCTGTAACCGAGGTGGTGGAAGGCAGCAGGATCAGGAACTCCTCGCCGCCGACACGCAGCGGCACGTCATAGGCGCGACAGGCCTCGCGCATGCGCTGCGCAAGCTGCTGCAGGACCGCGTCACCAACATCATGGCCATGGCCGTCGTTGATCTGCTTGAAGTGATCGATGTCGATCGAGATCACCGAGAACGTATTGCCCTGGCTCTCGAAGTTCGCCAGTGCTTCGTCCAGGCGACGGCGGTTGCCCAGCTTGGTCAACGGATCGGTGGTGGTGTCCTCACGCAGCTTGCTGAAGCTCTTGTGGATGGCATCCACACCGACCAGCAAGGCCTTCTTGAGCTCGCGCGACTCGAAATACCATGATTTCACCGAGCGGATATCCTTGGCCGAGGACGGATCTTCCATGTTGCGCGCGCCGTCGGCCAACAAACGCAGCGGACGCGAGATCAGCCGCGCGCTCCACAGGACCAGGATCAAGGTCAGAATCGTTGCTGGCAACGCTCGGTACAAGGTGCTCTGCATCAGCTGGGTCAGGGGTGCGAGCGTGACCTCCTCGGGGCGCTGGGCGACGATGCCCCAGCCGGTCGAAGCGACCGGCGCGTAGCCAGCCAGCATTTTCACACCTTGTGAATTGACCGCGTGCCCTTTGCCGGCCTCGCCCGAGGCAACGCGGTCGACCACGGTATTTTTCTCCACGAAATCACCGATCCGGTCCGGATTCGGGTGATAGATGATGCGCTTCTGCTTGTCGACCACAAACAGATAGGACCCATCCACGTAGAAGTGCTGCCCGAGCAGACGATCAAGGATGTTTTCCTTCTGCAGGTAGATCGCACCACCGATCGCACCAAGATAGCGGCCGGACGGGGAAACTATCGGGTGATTGATGAAGACGATGAAATTGCCGGTCGCGGACTGGTACGGCGCGCTGATCAACGGCCGCTTCTCACGCAAGGCAGTCTTCACCGCCTCGCTGCTGAGTACCCGCCCCTGCAATCCCAAGGTTTCGGGAGAGGTCGCAAGCACCTTGCCGCCCGCGTCGAAGATGGTGATGGAATTGAAGCTCTTGCTCATCATGCGCAGGCGCGCGGCTTCCTCCCCCAACTGGGAGACATCGTCCATTTTCATCGCGAGCAGCTGCGCCGTGTAGGCCAGTTGCAGCTGGGACGCCTGCAGGAAGTCCTCGGTGCTCTTGGCCAGCTTGTTGGCGTAGGCGTAGTTGCCGTCCAGCGTGGTGTCCACCAGTTGCTGGCGCTGCACGGTGTAGCCGGCGTAGAACGTATTGGCGAACGGCACCAGTGCTCCGATCAACGTGAGCACCAAAATAAGTTTTCGTAAATCCATGGATCCCAACGCGGACGCTTGAAGGTGGTGCCGCGACAAGCCCATGCATGCCCGGGCGCGCAGCTCCCCCAAGCTGTATTCAGTTTACCAGCGGGACTGTCCTGATTGCCCGATACCGGTGTCATTTCGCTGCCATCAACTACGCAGTCAATATGCCCGCGCACAAAAAAGCCGCTGATGTCAGCGGCTTTTTTGAATATCTGGCGGGCAAAGTGGGATTCGAACCCACGGAAGGTTTAACCCTTCGCCGGTTTTCAAGACCGGTGCCTTAAACCGCTCGGCCATCTGCCCGTAACGTACAGCTACCTCGGATATGTTTCCGGGGCGCGCATTCTCGCATGCCTGCGGGCTTTTTTGTTCAACCCGCCTCGATTGCCAGCGAACCGGCCATCGAGGCGCGGATCTTCTCCTTGGCCCGCTCGCAGGCGCCGCCACAGTGCAGACGCGAGGCCTCCAGCTCGGTCGGCAGGTGCTCGGCCAGGAAATCGATGAATACCCGCACCGCCGGCAACAGCCCGCGCCGCGAAGCAAACACTGCGTGGCAGATGCCCTGCGGCAGCGACCAGTCCGGCAACACCACTTCCAGCTCGCCGTTGCGCACGGCTTCGGCACAGACGGTCTCCGGCAGCATGGTGATGCCGAAACCATCCTTGACCATCGCCTGCAACAACGGGAAATCGAAGCCGGCCACACGCGGCTGCAGCTCGACCCGGCGCACTTCACCACCTGGACCGTGCAGCTCCCAGCGCTGCCGCGCCTCATCTTCGCTGATGCTCAAGGTGACGTGATTGCCCAGGTCTTCCGGCGAGGCCGGCCGCCCTGCCCGATCCAGATAGGCCGGGCTGGCCACCAGCAGTTCCTGCACCTGGCCGAAGCTGCGCATCACCAGGCTGCCATCGTCATCCAGGCGCGATCGCACGCGCAGGGCGACGTCATAGCCTTCATTGATGATGTCGACGCGGCGATTGCTGATGTTCAGCTGCAACCGCACTTTCGGGTATTGCTCGAGGAATTTCGGCAGCAGCTTGGGCAACTGCATCTGCGCCAGCGACACCGGCACACTGGCGCGCACCAGCCCGCGAGGTTCAGCGCTGAGCCTGTCCACCACCTCGCGCGCTGCCTGCGCTTCGGCCAGCATGGTCTGCGCATGCCGATGCACGCTCATGCCGACATCGGTGACCGCAAAGCGCCGCGTGGAACGCTGCAGCAGGCGCACACCGAGGTCGGTCTCAAGCTGGCTGATGCGCCGGCTGAGGCGCGATTTCGGGATACCCAGCGCTCGCTCGGCGGCAGCAAAGCCGCCATGGTCGACCACCATGGCGAAGTAATAGAGGTCGTTGAGGTCCTGCATGGATTGATCCCACTATTGGAACGAACCGGTTAATTTAATCAGCTTTGTCCTGTATTTACAAATCAGACCTCAAACAGTCCTGATTGAAGGTTCAGGGTGTTGGTTGCCGGGCTATGGCGGCGCCCATTCATTTTTGAAGGCCGAAGCGTCCGGGGGCGGCATGCTGTTGTAGGAACGGCGTAAGCCGCGAAGCTGGCGATCCGTGTGGTCGACGGTTTTCGTGCAATTTCAGCGCTGCCGGCTTCGCGGCTCACGCCGCTCCCACAAAGCGCTGCAGCTTTGCAGTGTTGGGGCGTGGCGATTGAAGCACTAACGGGCAGGCCCCTGCCGAGCATGGCTCGGCACTACCAGTGCTTGGCTGCCCGCTTTTGTCGGAGCGGCGTGAGCCGCGAAGCCCGGAATCCTTGCGATTGCGGGCTTTTCTGCAATTCCAGCTGATCCAGCTTCGCGGTTTACACCGCTCCCACAAGGGTCAAAGGCCTTGTGGGCACGGGTGCCGAAGCGTTATCGGGCAGGCCCATGCCGAGCATGGCTCGGCACTACGGATCGCCAGAGCATTGTCGGGCAGGCCGCTGCCGAGCTTGGCTCAGCACTACATGCCGGATCAGCAGTGGGATCGCCTGATGGTCAGGCGATGCGTTCTGCGCCGCCCATGTACGGGCGGAGCGCTTCCGGGATGGTGATCGAGCCGTCGGCGTTCTGGTAGTTCTCCATCACCGCGATCATTGCGCGGCCTACCGCGACGCCCGAGCCATTGAGGGTGTGCACCAGCTCCGGCTTGCCGTTGGGGTTGCGCCAGCGGGCCTGCATGCGGCGCGCCTGGAAGTCGCCACAGTTGGAGCACGAGGAGATCTCGCGGTAGGTCTGCTGCGACGGCAGCCAGACTTCCAGATCGTAGGTCTTGATCGCCGAGAAGCCCATGTCGCCAGTGCACAGCAGCACCTTGCGGTACGGCAGGCCCAGCTTCTGCAGCACCGCTTCGGCGCAGCCGGTCATGCGCTGGTGCTCGGCTTCGCTGTCTTCGGCGGCGCAGATGCTGACCAGCTCGACCTTCTCGAACTGGTGCTGGCGGATCATGCCGCGCACGTCGCGACCGCCGCTGCCAGCCTCCGAGCGGAAGCACATCGAATGCGCGGTCATGCGCACCGGCAGACGCTCTGCATCGATGATCTCGTCGCGGACGATATTGGTCAGCGGCACTTCCGAGGTCGGGATCAGATAGCGCGTGGATTCGCCCAGCGCGGTCTTGAACAGATCTTCCTCGAACTTGGGCAGCTGGCCGGTGCCGCGCAGCGAGTCGGCATTGACCAGCACCGGCACATTGGTTTCTTCGTAGCCATGCTCGTTGCTGTGCAGGTTGAGCATGAACTGGCCCAGCGCACGGTGCAGGCGGGCGATCGAGCCGCGCAGCACGGTGAAGCGCGCACCGGACAGCTTGGCGGCGGTTTCCGCGTCCAGGCCGTTGTTGCGGGCGCCCAGTTCGACGTGGTCGAGCACCGGGAAGTCGAATTCGCGCGGGGTACCCCAGCGCAGCTGCTCGACGTTCTCGCTCTCGTCCTTGCCGGCAGGTACGTCGGCGGCGGGCAGGTTCGGGATACCCATCGACAGGGTCTCGATCTGCTCGCGCAGCACATCAAGCTGCGCCTCGGAGCTCTTCAGCTCATCGGCGAAGGCGGCCACTTCAGCCATGATCGCCGACACGTCCTCACCCTTGGCCTTGGCATGGCCGATCGACTTGGAGCGGCTGTTGCGGAGGCTCTGCAGCTCCTGGGTGCGCACCTGGATGCGCTTGCGGTCAGCCTCCAGCGATTCGAAGGCGGCCACATCCAGCACATAGCCGCGCGTACTGCGCAGGCGTTCGGCAAGTTCGGCGGGCTGCTGGCGAAGAAGGGCTGGATCAAGCATGGCTGGGCACTGTGTACGGGTGTGAGCCATAGATTATCGCGCGAACTGCGCCTTTCTGCCGCGTGATTCACCTTTCCTGTGCAAGAATCGGCCTGATCCACACGGTCAAGACCATGTCCGCCCCAAGCTCCCGCTCCGACCAGAACTTCACGTTTCACCTGCCGCGCAGCAGTTTGAAGATTGCCGGCATCGCCTTTGGCGTCGGTGTATTGCTGTTCCTGGTGGTGTGGCTCAATGCCCGCCGCCACAACGAGTTCTACCGTGCCGATCCGGCCCAGCCACAGGCCAACAGTGCGGTACTGGCGCCATTGCCCGCACCACTGCCCGCTGGTGCCGGCGCCAGCGACATGCCCGACGCGCGCCCGGAAGCCGTGGAAGAAACCCCGGAACTGGTGGAAACCGCGCCTGCACCGCCGCCGCAGCCCATCGCCCAGGCGGCACCGGTGGATACCGCGCCCGCAGCGCCAGCACCTGCCAGCGCCCCCAGCGACCAGCCGGTGCCGCTGCCCGGCCAGAGCCCCGCCCCGGAATACCCTGCTGCTGCGTTGCGCCGTGGTGAAAGCGGCACGGTAATCGTGCACGTGGACGTCGACGCCAGCGGCGCGCCGCTGGACGTTCGGGTAATCCAGCGCAGCGGCTCGCGTGATCTGGATCGTGCCGCCCAGGAAGCCGTGCGCAACTGGCGTTTCCAGCCGGCGCAAAGCAATGGCCAGCCCATGCAGGGCAGCCTGGAAATCCCGTTCGACTTCAAGCCAGCGCCGTAAGCTGAACCCCGGCTCCCCAAGGGAGCCGGTTCATGCCAAAAGTCATTCGCCGTTTGGGAGTGCGGGACCAGACTTGCTGCGTAGACGTTACGCAGAGCCAACATGTCGATGTCCAGCATCCCCCAGCACAGCACAACTCACCATTCAGTACCGGCCCGCCCGCATGGCGTCGCTGCAGCTTGGTTGTGGGGCCTGCTGGCGCTTGCGGTTGTTAGCGTCTTCAGCCTATTGGGCTACCGCACCCTGCAGACACCTGTGGCTGCTGGCCCGGTGTCCATTACCACGGCCGAGACCACCTCGGTGGTCAGTGTTGCAGGCAATCGCGATGCCGAGCCGCTAAGCAGCAATCCGACGCCTGACTACCCCGCCGCAGCGCTGAATGCCGGCGTCGAAGGCGATGTGATCGTGCGCCTGCAGGTGGATGCCAACGGCAAGGTCAGCCATGCCAGCGTTGTCGGGCATGAGGGCGGCGTTGATCCAGCGTTGGACCAGGCCGCCATCGAAGCACTGCAGCACTGGCGCTTCCAGCCCGCAATGCGGGATGGACGCGCCGTCAGCAGCGTGGTGCAGGTGCCGGTGGAGTTCAGGACCGGACGCTGAGTCCGAAACCAGCACCACTGGCCAGGCTGTCGAAGCCCGGGAACGAGGTCGCCACATTGGCGACATCATTGATGCGCACTTCACCGGTGCTGAGCTGGCCGGCAATGGCGAAGGCCATCGAGATACGGTGATCGCCATGGCTTTCGATGGTGCCGCTGCCGAGCGGGCCGCCGAATATGGTTGCACCATCGTCGGTTTCATCCACGCGCAGGCCCAGGTCACGCAGGCCGGTCGCCATCGCCGTAAGACGATCAGATTCCTTCACCCGCAACTCGGCCGCACCGCGCACCACGGTCTGGCCGTCGGCGGCAGCGGCAGCGACGAACAGTGCCGGGAACTCGTCGATCATATCCGGCACCAGCGCTTCCGGAATCTCCACGCCCTTCAGTTGGGCGTAACGCACCACCAGATCCGCGACCTGCTCGCCACCGTGCTCGGCATGGTTCTCCTCGGTGATGTCCGCGCCCATCAAACGCAGCGCAGCCAACAGGCCGGTACGGCGCGGATTCAAGCCGACCGAACGCAAGCGCACTTCCGAGCCGGGAATGATGCTGGCGGCAACAATGAAGAACGCCGATGACGAGAAGTCCGCCGGCACCGAAATATCGGTCGCACGCAGGCGCTGACCGCCGCGCAGACGCGCCTTGCCCGGCTCGAACTCGATCTCCACGCCGAATGCGCGCAGCATGCGTTCGGTGTAATCGCGGGTCGGATGCGGCTCGACCACCGAGGTTTCGCCCTGCGCGTAAAGGCCAGCCAGCAGTACCGCCGACTTCACCTGCGCACTGGCCACCGGCAATTCGTAATCGATGCCGTGCAGTGCCTGGCCACCATGGATATGCAGCGGCGGCGTGCCATCGTCCTGGGTGTCGATGCGTGCACCCATCTGCGCCAGCGGCCCGGTCACCCGGCGCATCGGCCGCTTGGACAGCGACGCGTCACCGACCAGCGTTGTGTCGAACGGCTGCGCGGCCAGCAGGCCCGCCAGCAGACGCATGCCAGTGCCGGCGTTGCCACAGTCCAGCTCGCCCTGCGGCGCCTTCAGGCCATCCACACCTACGCCATGGACAATCCGCTGCGAGGCAGACGGTGTTTCGAAACGCACACCCATCTGCTCGAAGATATGGGCGGTGGCGCGGGTGTCCTCGCCTTCCAGAAAACCATCGATATGCGATATGCCATCGGCCAATGCGGCAAACATCACCGAACGGTGCGATACCGACTTGTCGCCGGGTATGGCGAGCGTGCCCTGCAGGGCGGAACCTTTGCGTGCAATCCAGTAGGGCTGGGAACTCATGCGGTCTCTCTACTATTCAGTGCGCCAGAGCGCGTCAGCAAACCCTTCTCCCTGCGGGAGAAGGTGCCCGAAGTGCGGGTGAGGGTGCGGGAGCACATGGCTGCAGCGAATTGAAGACTCTCGGCCAGCCAACCCTCACCCCAACCCCTCTCCCGCGGGGAGAGGGGCTTTGGAACTCACGGCACGGCGACCGGATAGGAGCCGAGTACCTTGATCTGCGCCGAATGCGACTTGAGCTCGGCCAACGCGGCCTGCATGGATTCGTCTTCGATGTGCCCGGCGAGATCGATGAAGAAGCCGTATTCCCACTTGGCCTGGTGCGACGGCCGCGATTCGATACGGTTCATGCTGATGCCGTGGCGCGCGAACGGGCTTAGTACGTCGAAAAGTGCGCCCGGCTTGTCGTGGATGAAGACCAGCACCGAGGTACGGTCATGGCCTGAGGACGGGAACAGCTGGCGGCCGATCACCAGGAAACGCGTGGTGTTGTCGGCGTCGTTCTGGATCGGCTTGGTTACCACCTTTTTCAAGCCATAGACGTGCCCTGCACTCTCGCCGCCGATGGCCGCTGCGTCTTCCGCGTTGCGGGCGCGGCGGGCACCTTCGGAGTTGCTGGAAACCGGCACTTTTTCAGTCTTGGGCAGGTTGGCGCGCAACCAGGCCGAGGTCTGCATGAAGGCCTGCGGATGCGCGTAAATGCGCTCGATGTCTTCAATGCGGCCGGTGCGTGACAGCAGGTATTGCTGCACGCGCAGCTCGACTTCGCCGCAGATCTTGAGGTTGGAGGTCAGGAACATGTCCAAGGTGATCTGGATCGTGCCCTGCCCGGAATTCTCCACCGGCACCACGCCGAAATCGGCGTTGCCGCTTTCCACTTCCTGGAAGATCTCTTCGATATTGGCCAGCGGCAAGCCCAGCGCCGAGCGACCAAAGTGCTTGTGCGCGGCTTGCTGGGTGAACGAGCCTTCCGGGCCGAGGTAGCCGATCTTCAGCGGCTCCTGCTGGGCCAGGCACGCCGACATGATTTCGCGATAGACATGCACCAGCACTTCGTCACTGAGCGGGCCCTCGTTGCGGTCCACCACCATGCGCAGCACCTGTGCTTCGCGCTCCGGGCGGTAGTAGTCAACGGCTGCCGCGAGCTTGCCCTTGGCCTTGCCGACCTGATGGGCGAAGTTGGCCCGCTCGGCAATCAAGGCCTGGATGCTGCGATCGATCTGGTCGATCTTGGCGCGCACATCCGACAGCACCGGCTTGGCGACGGTCAGCGTTTCTGCAACGGCCTTCTTGCTGACGGCGGCTTTCTTGACTGCAATCTTCTTGGCCGGCGCTTTGTTGGCGGCAGGTTTGGCTGCGGTGGCCGGCTTGGCCTTGCTGGCGGTCTTGCTTGGCTTGGTCGCCATGGAATCGTCTACCTGTTACTGGCCGGCGCAGTGCGCACGGCGGGAGTGGTTCAACCGTTGCGCTGCTGGAAATCACGCATGAATGCTGCCAGCGCCTGCGCACCTTCCAGCGGCATCGCGTTGTACAGCGAAGCACGAATGCCACCGACCGCCTTGTGGCCCTTCAGCGCCAGCAGGCCGGCCGCCTTGGACTCGCTGACAAAACGCGCATTGAGCTCGTCGCTAGGCAGGAAGAACGGGATGTTCATGCGCGAACGCACGGCAGCGGCCACGTCGTTGCGATAAAAGCCGCTAGAGCCATCAATGGCGTCATACACCGCCGATGACTTGGCAAGGCTGAGCTTGGCAAAGGCTTCCACACCGCCCTGGGCCAGCATCCACTTGAACATCAGCCCGGCCAGATACCAGTTCCAGGTCGGCGGCGTGTTCAACATCGAATCGCGGGCGACATGCGAGCGGTAATCGAAGATATCGGCACGCGGCTGGCCAGCACGCTCCAGCAGGTCACGGCGGATGATGACCACGGCAATACCCACCGGGCCAAGGTTCTTCTGCGCGCCGGCATAGATCACGCCATAACGCGACACATCGATCGGCTCGGAAGCAATCGACGAGCTGAAGTCGGCGATCAGCGGTACGTCGCCCACATCGGGTACGTCGCGGAACTCGATGCCGTGGATGGTTTCGTTGGCAGTGATGTGCACGTAGGCCGCATCGTCCGACAGCTGCCATTGCGAGCGCGCCGGGATGTCCCGGTAGCCACTGGCCTCACCACTGGCGGCGATGTTCACATCCACATAGGGCTGGGCCTGCTTGACCGCGGTCTTGCCCCAGTGGCCACTGACCACATAGTCCACGCGCTGGCGGGGGCTGGCGAAGTTCAGCGGCAGCAAGGCCTGCTGGGTGGTGGCACCGCCACCGAGGAACAGCACCGCGTAGTCGCCGGGAATGCCGATCAGACGACGCAGATCAGCCTCGGCCTCAGCGGCAACGGCCATGAAATCGGCACTGCGATGGCTGATCTCGACAATGGACGCACCTACGCCATTCCATTCCAACATCTCCGCCTGCGCCTGGCGCAGGACCGATTCCGGCAATGTCGCAGGGCCGGCACTGAAATTGAATGCGCGCGTCATGTCACACCTGTTGAGCAGAACCCCTAGTATGCCGCAGCGCAACAGCCTTGGGTCATCCGGAAAAGGTTGCATCTGCACCCATTCCAGTCTGTCGTTTCGCCCTGCCCGGGCATCGGCGGCATTGCTGCCGATGCCATTGCTCAGCGTGCCCCGAACAGCAGCAAGGCGCTGATCGCCGCGCCCAGCAGCAAGGCGCTGAGCAGCAGCCAGGGCCAACGCCGCGGCAGCCTGGGCTTTGCCGGTGCCAGCGTTGATGGCTTGAGCGCCACCGGCTCGTCATCATCCTCGACCGGGAATGTCGCACCCGCAGAAACCGGGCCCAGCGGAATTTCCAGTACGAAGCGGTGATTGCCTTCGAACACCACCTGGTCGCCGGCCTGCAGCCAGCAATGACGGGTGCTTACACCGTTGACCTGGCTGCCATCGGCCGAGCCCAGGTCGCGCAGCAGCACCTTGTCACCGTGCCGCTCGAAACGGGCATGACGCGCGGCGAAGGCCGGGTCGTCGATAAGAATGTCGCTGGCCGGATCACTGCCGATGACGCGCGGCTTGTCCAGGGTAAAGCTGCGTCCGTGGTGGCGCCCACCTACTCCGCGCAGCAGCACCCGCAGGTCATCGCTACCGCCATCTGGGGCTTCAGGCGGATGCTGCACCTGTTCGCACTCGCCACGCAGCAACATCTCCGCGCCGTCTGCATAGACCGAATCACCGGCCCGCAACAGCGCCATGCGCCGCACCGGGCGGCCATTGACATGGATGCCGCGGCCGCCATTGGCAACCTGCAGCCAGACCCCGCGCTGATCAGTGCAGAACTGCGCCAACAGCAATGGGCCAACACTGCCATCGCCCAACCGGACTTGACCCGAGGCGTGGCGCACAATGCGCTGGACACCCGGCATCAATGACTGATCCGGCTGCTGACGATTACTGAAATGGACTTGCAGAGTGCGCACCGGCAGCAGACTAGCAGGTCATCCGGTCATGCAGAAGGTGTACGCAAGGCTTGGACTACGCCGCGCAGGTCCGCACAATGGCGCATCATTCTTACAAACAGCAGTCCAGGCCACACGCCATGTCCAACATTGATATCCAGCACCCCCACTCCCTGTCCGATGACAAGGCGCGCACCGCCATTGCCGAAGTCGCCGAGAAACTGCAGGAACGCTTCGACGTGGCCACCCGCTGGGACGGCCCGGTGCTGCACTTCAACCGTTCCGGCGTGGATGGCGCCATCGAACTGCTGCCGGGCGCTGTGCGGGTCAAGGCCGAGCTGGGCTTCCTGCTGTCGGCAATGAAAGGGATGGTGGAGTCCGAAATTCAACGCGTGCTGACCGACAAGCTCGGCTGAGCAGGTACCGTCACACAACTCGGCCCGGCAAGCCATTAGGGTGTAGCTGGACTCTTCCCCCCCACAGGAGCATCGTCATGACCACCTACGAGCAACGCCCGGAAGACGAAGACGACAACACCGGCGCGCAAGGCCAGGCCGAGCGCTTGACCAGGAAGGTGACCGAATCGGCCCAGCAGGTCTGGCTGGCCGGTCTGGGCGCGCTGTCGCGTGCGCAGGCCGAGGGCAGCAAACTGTTCGACACCCTGGTCAAGGAAGGCCAGGACAGCGAAGCCCGTTCCCGCGAGCAGTCGCGCAAAGGCGAAAGCCTGCGCGATACCGTGGAGAACACCCTGGGCCAGGCCCGCGAGCGCGCCGCCGGTACCTGGGACAAGGTCGAAAAGTCGTTTGAAGACCAGGTCCACAACGTGCTGCGACGCATGGACATCCCCTCGCGCTCGGACATCGAGGCGCTGAACGACCGCCTGGACGCCCTCAACCGCCGGCTTACCCGGGCCGAGAGCCGCGCCGCGCACGACGGGCAGCACGCTGAAGATCAATGATGTTGCAAAGCAGCATTGGTTGAGCAAGAATCAATCACCCGCCAGCAGTACCGCGCCGTAAGTCTCCCTCCCCTCACGGCATCGGATGGCGGGTTTTTCATGCCTGCGATTTGTCCAGGCAGCCGAATTCCGGGTTTCGAACCTGCCGGCAAGCGATAATCCGCTGTTAACCGCGCCACTCACGCAGCAACAGACGGCGGCCGCAAACGCTGGAGACACGCATGCACACCCTGCACCCTGCCCCCGATCCCGGCACCCAGACCCGGCACGCCCTGCACGGCCACTACCCACGTGCCGAGACCGCGGATGACTTCCGCCGAAATCTGGCACTGGTCCGCGAGCGCATCGATGCGGCCTGTCAACGTGTCGGCCGCGATCCGGCCGGCGTGCGACTGCTGCCGGTCAGCAAGACCATCGACGAAGCCCATATCCGCCTGGCCTATCAGGCCGGTTGCCGCGTGCTGGGCGAGAACAAGGTGCAGGAGGCCCACCACAAGTGGGAGGCCATGCAGGACCTGGGCGACCTGCGCTGGTCGGTGATCGGCCACCTCCAGACCAACAAGGCCAAGCTGGTGGCGCGCTTCGCCGACGAATTCCAGGCCTTGGACAGCCTGCGCCTGGCCGAAACCCTTGAACGTCGGCTGCAGGCCGAAGGCCGCTCGCTGGACGTGTTCGTGCAGGTGAACAGCTCCAACGAGGCCAGCAAGTATGGGCTGGCACCCGAAGCGGTCGCCGGTTTCATGCAGGCCCTGCCGCGCTCCGGCGCGTTGCGGGTCCGTGGCCTGATGACCCTGGCCATGTTCTCCGCCGAGCCGGCGCAGGTCCGGGCCTGCTTCGTTCGTCTGCGTGAGCTGCGCGATCAGCTGCGCCAACACGCGCCTGCCCACATCGGGCTGGATGAGCTGTCGATGGGCATGTCCGGGGACTTCGAGATCGCCATCGAGGAAGGTGCAAGCGTGGTCCGGGTCGGTCAGGCCATCTTTGGCGCGCGGGCGCTACCCGACAGCCATTACTGGCCGGCGACAACGCCTGCGGACTAATTCACGGACGCAGCTCAAAAAGGCGAAGTCAGCCTGCTCTTACGGTCGTCAGGGAAGATAGACTGGGCCCCTTCTCTAGGCTTTCAGGTATGTCGATGTTTTCGTGGATTCTGGCCCTGTTGCTTGCGTTGCTCTTGTGGGGCCTGGCTTCTGCATACCTCTGGTTGGTCGCCCGCCGTCAGACCGAGCGCCAGCATGGCCTGGCCGCACTGGCGGGCATGCGCTGGCGCGAGTTTTCCCGCATCGTGCATCAGGCCATGGCCGAACAGCGCGATCTGCACCCATTGACCGACGACGATGAAAACGACCGCGGCACCAGCAGCGATTTCCTGCTGCAGCGCGACGGCCAGCGCTGGCTGGTGTCGTGCAAACACGGCCGCGCCTACCGCTTCGATGCAACCGCCATCCATGAGCTCGCCTCGGCCATCAGCCTGACCGGCGCCGTCGGCGGCCTGTTGATCACCGAAGGTCATGTTGAACGTGATGGCCTTGCCGAGGCCGAGAAACAATCAATCGAGGTCATCGACGCGCGCCAGTTGTGGGAGCTGCTCAAGCCGTACCTGCCGACCGAAGCGCACGAGACCGTAACCGGCATTGCGCGCCGCGAGGCAGTGCGGCACACCGGTATTGCAGGATTGGCGGCAGCCACCCTCGGACTGCTGGCTGGCATGGGCTACATGACCATGCAAGGAGATCCCCCGGCAGCCGCACCGATCGTCGCGACGCCGCGCACAGCGGTCGAATCAACTGCCGAACCGGTCACTCAACCCGCAGCCCAACCTGCCGCTGACGCAGGCAAGGCCAAACCTGCCCGCGCCGCAGCCGCGAGCAGCGCTCCTCACCCAGGCGATCTGATCCAGGATCCGGACGCCGCTACCTTGCTGCGCTACCAGCAATCCGTTTCAAAGGCCCTGGCCGGCACTTCCGGCGTGGTCAGCGGCATCTGGTTGACCCGCTCCACCCTGTCGGTGGAACGCAGTGGCGATGACGCCCAGGTGTGGCCGCTGATCTGCCAGCAGCTGCAGCGCTACCCAGCGCTGCGCACCACCCGCGTGCAGCTCAACCCCCGCCCCGGCATGGATGAGCCGGTGCGCTGGCGGCAGTGCAGCACCATCTGAGAGTCAGCAGCTTCCAGCCAGACCATCGGCTTGGCTGGAGATTGAATCGGACGGATTGAATCAGGCGCGCAGAATCAGCGTGCACCCGGCGCGAAGCGGGCAATCAGGTCGTAGGCATCGCCAAGGAACATCTGCCGCACCCAGGTGATGGGCAGTTCGCCACGCCAGGTCTGGCGGTCGATAACCAGGCAGGCCGTGCCCATCGGCACTTTCAACAATGCAGCTTCATCGGCAGTTGCTGCCACCGCACTGATGCGGTGCTGGCCGCGTGTCCATGACACGTTCTGCAGCAGCCAGCTGCCCGGCGCATGGATGGAGAAATCCACCTTCAGGGTTTCCGGCACCGCTTCGGGATTGATCAACCGGCGCTCCAACGCCAGCGGCTTGCCGTCTGCCAGGTGCAGGCAGCGCATCGCCAGCAGCTTGCCCTCGCCTACCAGCTGCAGCTCTTCGGCCGAGGTTTCCCTGGCCTTGCGGTGCGCGCGCTCCAGCAGCTGGAAGCCGTATTCGTGACCACGGTCGGTAACCGCCACCTCAATGTCGGGGATCTCAAGCGCCACCTGCTCCAGGTGCGGTGGCTGCCGCGCCACGAACGAGCCGGCGCGCCGGCGGCGCTCGATCATGCCGCTCTCGGCCAGCGCGGTCAGCACCTTGTTCACCGTCATCCGCGAGCAGCCGTACTGTTCCATCAACTCGTGTTCGAACGGAATACGGAAGCCAGGCTCCCATTCGCCGCTGAGGATGCGGCCTTCGATGTCACTGCGGATGCGGTGATTGAGGGTGGGAGCTTTCTTGCCCTTCACTCGGGTTTCCTGAAAGAGACGGTGTCTGGCCGATAACCGACCTTAGCCCAGTATCCGCGCAAGCGCGGTACGGTAACGCGCGCTGATCGCATCACGGTTCACGTGACGACCATCGCGGACCAAGGCCCGACCATTGCGCCAGACGCTGCGAAGGGCGCCATTACGTGCGGCGAACAGCCAGCTGTCAAGCAAGGCGTCACCGCCGCGGTTGAGCAGGGCTGGATGCTGGGCATCCAGTTCCAGCAGGTCAGCAGCAGCGCCCACACTCAAACCTGCCTGCACGCCCAACGCCTGTGCGCCACCCTCGCCTGCCTGCTGGTAAAGCCAGCGGCCGCTGGATAGATCGCCCGGCGAAAGCACGTTGCGCCCGCGCAACTGCAGGCGCTGGCCGTACTCGAGCAGACGCAGCTCCTCGGCCGCATCGATCAATACATTTGAATCGGAGCCGACGCCGAAGCGACCACCGACCCGCACGAACTCGCGCATCGGGAACAGACCGTCGCCCAGATTGGCCTCGGTGATCGGGCACAGGCCGACCACCGCACCACTTTCCGCCATCAACTGCACTTCCCTGTCGTTGACATGGGTAGCGTGCACCAGGCACCAACGCGCATCGACGGCGGCATTGGCATGCAGCCATTCGACCGGTCGCTGGCCGCTCCAGGCCAGGCAGGCATCGACTTCGCGGGTCTGCTCGGCAATATGGATATGGATCGGGCCCGGTGCCAACGCAACCAGCGCCTGCAGTTCCTCCGGTGTACTCGCGCGCAGGCTGTGTGGGGCCAGCCCCAGCACAGCATCAGGCGTGTCTGCCAGGGCTCGCTTGCAGGCGCCCAGCAGGTCCGAAAAACCATCGATGTCGTGCAGGAAGCGCCGCTGCGCCGGGGTCGGCGCGGCTCCGCCAAAGTCGCTGTGCGCGTAGAACACCGGCAGCAGGGTCAGACCCAGACCGGTTTCATCCGCCGCCGCCGCAACCCGTACCGACATTTCGGCGTGGTCGGCGTAACGGCTGCCGTTTTCGGTGTGGTGCAGATAGTGGAACTCGCCGACGCGGGTGAAACCGCTTTCCAGCATCTCCATGTAGGCCTGCGCGGCAATGGCCTGGAAGGTATCCGGGTCCAGGCGGTCCAGGAACCGGTACATCAGCTCGCGCCAGCTCCAGAAGCTGTCGCCCGAGCGTCCACCAACTTCGGTGAGCCCGGCCATCGCCCGTTGGAAGGCATGGCTGTGCAGATTGCCCAGGCCCGGCACCACCACGTCCAGACGCTGCGACTGGCCGTCCCAGGCTTCGCCTGCAGCCACTGCGATGATGCGACCGGCGACGCTGTCGATGCGCACATCCTGCGCCCAGCCCTGCGGCAACAAGGCCTGGGCGGCGTGGAAACGAACAGTTGAGGCTGGCTTGATCGTTGTCACTGGACACTCTCCGATGGTCGCCGTTATTGTATATACAAATAGGCACGGAGAGGGACAATGCGCTGCGACACGCTATGGCACAACGCCAACCTGATGACCCTGGACGACGCCTCGGGCGGACTGGGCAACATCCGCGACGGTGTTGTCGCCGCCCGCGATGGCCGCATCCTGCATGTCGGCCCAGCAGCGGATGCACCGGTATTTGAAGCCGATACCCGCATCGACTGCAATGGCCGCTGGATCAGCCCAGGCCTGATCGACTGCCACACCCATCTGGTCTATGCCGGCAATCGCGCAGGCGAGTTCGAGCAGCGCCTGCAGGGTGTGACCTACGCACAGATCGCCAAGGCCGGTGGCGGCATCGTTTCCACCGTCAGCGCGACCCGCAATGCCGATGACGCGGCCTTGATCGAGGCCAGCCTGCCACGCCTGGATGCAATGCTGGCCGAAGGCATCACCACCATCGAGATCAAATCCGGCTATGGCCTGACCCTGGCCGACGAACGCAAGCAGCTGCGGGTAGCACGCGCGCTGGGGACAATGCGCAAAGTGGACATCGTGCCGACCTTCCTCGGCGCGCACGCAGTGCCGCCTGGCCACGAGGCACAGGCCTACATCAACGAAGTCTGCGCCGTGATGATCCCGGCAATCGCAGCCGAAAGCCTGGCCGAAGCGGTCGATATCTTCTGCGAGAACATCGCGTTCTCTCCGGCGCAGGCACAACAGGTTTTCGACGCCGCCAAACAGCACGGACTGGCAATCAAGATCCACGCAGAGCAACTCTCCAACCAGCACGGCGCGGAATTGGCCGCGCACAATGGCGCACTGTCCGCGGACCACATCGAACACCTGGATGAAGCAGGGATTGCCGCGATGCGCGTCTCGGGCACGGTCGCCGTGCTGCTCCCGGGCGCGTACTACTTCACCCGCGAGACCGTGTTGCCACCCATCCAGGGCCTGCGTGATGCAGGCGTACCGATGGCGCTGGCCACCGACAGTAATCCCGGCACCTCGCCGCTGACCAGTCCGCTGCTGACGATGAACATGGGCGCCACCTTGTTCCGCATGACCGTAGCCGAGTGCATCGCCGGCTTCACCCGCGAAGCCGCGCGTGCCCTGGGCCGCGCGAACCGTGTTGGCAAGCTGGTTGCCGGCATGGATTGCGATCTCGCCATCTGGGACATCGACGCTCCCGCCGATCTGGTTTACCGGATCGGTTTCAACCCTTTGCATGCCCGCGTCTGGCGCGGACAAACCGTTTGAATTTCTGTCTTTTCAACCTCGCACCCTGAACCTCGCACTGCTGGAGCACGCATGAGCACTACCTTGACCCTCCTCCCCGGCCACGTTCCGTTGGCGCAATGGCGGCAGATCTATCGCGGCGCCAACGTGCGCCTGGACGAGTCCGCCCAAGCCGCGGTCCTGCGCAGCGCACAGGTGGTCGACGCCATCGTCGCCAAGGGCGAGCCGGTCTATGGCATCAATACCGGCTTCGGCAAGCTGGCCAGTGTCCGCATCGAGCGGGAAGACCTGGAAACCCTGCAGCGCAATATCGTGCTGTCGCATGCAGCCGGTGTAGGCGAGCCGATGCCCGCCAACGTGGTGCGGCTGATGATGGCATTGAAGCTGACCAGCCTGGCCCAGGGCGCGTCGGGCATCCGCCCGCAGACGCTGGCACTGCTGGAAGCGATGCTGCAGAAGGATGTGGTGCCGGTGGTGCCCTGCCAGGGCTCGGTCGGCGCCTCCGGCGACCTCGCACCGCTGTCGCATCTGGCCAGCGTGATGATTGGTGTTGGTGAAGCCTTTGTCGGCGGCGTGCGGATGTCGGCTGAAGCGGCCTTCAAGCAGGCTGACCTGCAGCCTTTGGTGCTGGGCGCGAAGGAAGGCCTGGCCTTGCTCAACGGCACCCAGTATTCGACCGCTTATGCACTGGCCGGTCTATTCGAAATCGAAGTGGTTTTCCAGGCCGCACTGGTTACCGGTGCGCTGTCGGTGGAAGCCGCCAAGGGCTCGGATACGCCGTTTGATCCGCGCATCCACAGCATTCGCGGCCAGCGCGGCCAGATCGCCACCGCCGCGGTGCTGCGCGAATTGATGCAGGGCTCGGCGATCCGCGAATCGCATCGCGACAACGACGTGCGCGTGCAGGACCCTTACTGCCTGCGCTGCCAGCCGCAGGTGATGGGCGCCGCACTGGACGTGATGCGCCAGGCCGCCACCACCCTGGAGATCGAGGCCAACGGCGTCTCGGACAACCCGCTGGTATTCACCGATACCGGCGAAGCGTTGAGCGGCGGCAACTTCCACGCCGAGCCGGTGGCGTTCGCTGCGGACATGCTGGCGATGGCGATCTGCGAGATCGGTTCGATCAGCGAGCGCCGTACTGCAATGCTGGTGGACCCGGCGTTGTCCGGCCTGCCGGCCTTCCTGACCCCGAAGCCTGGCCTGAACTCCGGCTTCATGATCCCGCAGGTCACCGCTGCAGCGCTGGTGTCGGAGAACAAGCAGCGCGCCTATCCGGCCAGCGTCGACTCGATCCCGACCTCGGCCAACCAGGAGGACCATGTGTCGATGGCTGCGCATGGTGCGCGTCGTTTGATCGCCATGGCCGAGAACGCTGCCAACGTGATCGGCATCGAGCTGCTCGCCGCGGGCCAGGGCTGTGACTTCCACGCACCGCTGCGTTCGAGTCCGGCGTTGGAGCAGGTGCGTTCGACCTTGCGCGCGCAGGTACCGACCTTGGTGGACGACCGTTACTTCCACCCGGACATGGTTGCTGCGACTGCATTGGTGCGCGCTGCCGCGTTGACGGTTGGCTTGGGTGTGCAGTTGCCGGGTGTTGATGTGACTGACAAGGCCTGATTGAAGCGCATGCAGAGCTGGCCGAAAGCCGTGTTGCCATTCCTTCTCGCGCACGCGGGAGAGGCGACAGCCAGCAGCACCGCAATCCGTCAGACCAGGCACAACTCACTGCAAGCCGCGATGCATTCCCTTCTCCCGCCTGCGGGAGAAGGTGGCGCAAAGCGCCGGATGAGGGGAGTTTCTGGCCTTCACCGTGCAAAGCATCCCCTTCTGCCCTTCGCGCATCTTCCCCCGCCAGCGAGGGAAGAACACAGCCTGCCATATCCCAGGAATCCCCATGACGAACGCCCCTGACTGGCTGCAGATCCACCACGGTCACGCTCCACTGATCGTCAGCTTCCCGCATACCGGCACCGAGCTTCCTGCCTCGCGCGTCGGCCACTTCGTGTCTCCGTGGCTGGCACGCCGTGACGCCGACTGGTGGGTGCACGAGCTCTATGCCTTCGCCAAGGCATTGGGCGCCACGACGGTACGCACCGCCATCTCGCGCTCGCTGATCGACGTCAATCGCGACCCATCCGGTGTCTCCCTCTACCCTGGGCAGAACACCACCGGCCTGTGTCCGCTCACCACCTTCGACAACCAGCCGCTGTACCGCGCCGGGCATGAGCCCGATGACGCGGAGATCCAGTATCGGCGCGAAACCTGGTTCGATCCCTACCACGCTGCACTGGCCGGCGAGATCGCCCGTCTGCGCGCCCAGCACGAGACCGTTGTCGTCTACGACGCGCACTCGATCCGCTCCCTGATTCCGCATCTGTTCGATGGCGAACTGCCGCAGTTCAATATCGGCAGCGCCGGCCCCAGCGGTGCCCCCGATACCTCCTGCGACAACGCGCTGACCGACGTGGTCGAAAACCTCTGCGCGCTGAGCGGCATGAGCCACGTGCGCAACGGCCGCTTCAAGGGTGGCTGGATCACCCGCCACTACAGCAACACCGCCAACGGCGTGCACACCCTGCAGATGGAGCTGGGTTGCCGCGGCTACATGCACGAACCCGCACCCGAGGACGTGGACGAGCACAGCTGGCCCACGCCCTACGACCCCGAACACGCAAGCCCCGTCCGCAACACCTTGCAGCAAGTGCTCGGCGCTTGTCTGGAATTTGCTACCAGGAGAAATGCATGACCCGTCACGACCCCTCCCGCAACCCGCGCGCACCTCGCGGCAACACGCTCAACTGCAAATCCTGGCAGACCGAAGCGCCGTTCCGCATGCTGCAGAACAACCTCGATGCCGAGGTCGCCGAAGACCCGACCTCGCTGGTGGTCTACGGCGGCATCGGCCGCGCCGCCCGCGATTGGGAAAGCTACGACAAGATTCTTGAAACCCTGCAGCGGCTGGACGACAACCAGACCCTGCTGGTGCAATCCGGCAAGCCGGTCGGCGTATTCCCCACCCATCCGGATGCTCCGCGCGTGCTGATCGCCAACTCCAACCTGGTGCCACATTGGGCCAACTGGGAGCACTTCAACGAGCTCGATAAGAAGGGCTTGATGATGTACGGGCAGATGACCGCCGGCAGCTGGATCTACATCGGCAGCCAGGGCATCGTCCAGGGCACCTACGAAACCTTCGTCGAGATGGGCCGCCAGCACTACGGTGGCAGCCTGAGCGGCAAGTGGATCCTCACCGCCGGTTTGGGCGGCATGGGTGGCGCACAGCCACTGGCTGCTTCGCTGGCCGGTGCCAGCAGCCTGACCATCGAATGCCGCCAGAGCAGCATCGACTTCCGCCTGCGCACCCGTTACGTCGATGAGCAGGCCAGCGACATCGACGACGCCTTGGCACGCATCGCCAAGTACACGGCGAGCGGTGAAGCCAAGTCGATTGCCCTGCTTGGCAATGCCGCCGAGATCCTGCCGGAACTGGTACGCCGCGGCGTGCGTCCGGACTGCGTCACCGACCAGACCAGCGCCCACGACCCGGTGCACGGCTACCTGCCGATCGGCTGGAGCGTGGAGCAATGGCTGGCCGAACAGCAAGCCAATCCGGAGAAAGTGCGCGATGCCGCCAAGGCCGCGATGCGCGTGCACGTCGAAGCGATGCTCGCCTTCCACGCTGCAGGAATTCCCACCGTCGACTACGGCAACAACATCCGCCAGATGGCCTTCGACGAAGGCTTGAAGAATGCCTTCGATTTCCCAGGTTTCGTACCGGCCTATGTACGCCCGCTGTTCTGCCGCGGCATCGGCCCGTTCCGTTGGGTGGCGCTGAGCGGAGATCCGGAAGACATCTACAAGACCGACGCCAAGGTGAAGGAAATCATCGCCGATGATCCCAACCTGCACCGTTGGTTGGACATGGCGCGTGAGCGCATTGCCTTCCAGGGCCTGCCGGCGCGTATCTGCTGGGTCGGCCTGGGCCTGCGTCACAAGCTCGGGCTGGCCTTCAACGAGATGGTGCGCAATGGCGAACTCAGCGCGCCGGTGGTGATCGGTCGCGATCACCTGGACAGCGGCAGCGTCGCCTCGCCCAACCGCGAAACCGAATCAATGAAGGACGGCTCGGATGCGGTCTCCGACTGGCCGCTGCTGAACGCCATGCTCAATGTCGCCGGCGGCGCAACCTGGGTCAGCCTGCACCACGGTGGCGGCGTTGGCATGGGCTACTCGCAGCACTCCGGCGTAGTCATCGTCTGTGACGGCAGCGAGGCCGCCGACCAACGCATTGCACGCGTGCTGTGGAACGACCCCGGCACCGGCGTGATGCGCCATGCCGATGCCGGCTACGACATCGCCATCGACTGCGCCAAGGAGAAGGGACTGGATCTGCCGGGCATCCTCGGCTGACCGAGCGCCTCTGGCCGTGAATGCAACGGGCAGGCCTGTGGCCTGCCCGTTGTGCTTTCCGTACTGAAGTCCAACTGGTTGTGCCCGCCATGAGCCGGGCTACCGCAACGCACCCAAGCCCGGCATCACCCGCTTTTTGCAAGCCTGCGACCGGCACAGACCCGCCGTTACGCTCATCCATGCGATGTGCTATTGAAGGCAAACGATCAAACCGTTGGTCCTGCCATGCACGGCTTGCTTGCCCTACTCCTGTTACTCGCCGCGGGAACTGCTTCGGCCCTGGACGTGCCGGCACCCGCGCCCGCGCAGCTTCAGCACTCCGATGTAGATGCCGCCATGCCCGGGCTTGCGAGGCTCACCTTGAGCCGCCTGCCCCAGGGCGACGAACAACCGCTGCTGGATACCCGCTTCCGCCTGCAGCTAGTCGCAGGCCAGTACCCACAGGCGGTTGAAAGCATCCACAAGCTGCGCGCTTTGCGCGGCGATCCACCCCAGCAGCCACCGTTGTATCTCCAGTACGAGATCTACGCGAGCGCCAAACAGCTGCAGCAAGCGCAGCGGATCAGTTTCGCCGACGCATGGATGCGGAGTTTTGCAGACCACTTCCAGCGGCTCGATGACCCGACGGCCCTGAAAGCCGAATTCGCTTTAGGCAGCAATCTGCAACGCCTGCGCGAACAACGGGACAGACTGGTCGATGCCACCGCCAGTGTCGCAGCGCTGAACGGTGAGCAAGCCACCGCCCTGCTGCGGGCGTGGCAGGTGCACGCCGCATACGCGGAGTTTCTGCCGCTGGTGCCGCAGGCGATCAGCGAAGACGACGCGCGGCGTTACAGCATTGACCGTAACATCAGCATTACCACGCCCGATGGCGCACGCATCTCCGCCATCTCCGTGCATCCAGCCAAGGCCCGCCAACTGCCGGTGCTGCTGACTTTCACCATCTATGCAAACGACGACTGGGCCTGGTCCGATGCCAAGACGATGGCCGCACATGGCTATGCGAGCGTGGTTGCCTACAGTCGCGGCAAGGGCCGCAGCCCTGATCCGATCCGTCCGTATGAGCACGACGGCAGCGATGCCGCGGCCGTGATTGCCTGGGCTGCCGCCCAACCGTGGAGCAACGGCAAGGTCGGCATGTACGGCGGCAGCTACAGCGGCTTTACCCAGTGGGCGGCACTCAAACAGCGCGCACCCGCACTCAAGGCCATCGCCACCTCGGCAACCACCGCTCCCGGCATCGACGTGCCGATGGAAGGCGGAATCTTCCTCAACTTCATCTATCCCTGGCCGTTCTACACAACGAACAACACCTCGCTGGACGAGGCAACCTATGGCGACAGCGGGCGATGGAACGCCTTGAACAGCCGCTGGTATCGCAGCGGCCAAGCCTATCGCGACCTGCCGGCGCTGGACGGCGCCGCAAACCCCTGGTTCGAGCGCTGGTTGCAGCATCCCACCTACGATGCGTACTGGCAGGCCTTGATTCCCCAAGGGCGCGAGTTCGCTGACATCGGTATCCCTGTACTAGCGACAACCGGCTATTTCGACGGCGCGCAGATTGGCGCCCTGCACTACTTCCGCGAGCATCTGAAACAGCGCCCGGATGCCGATCACACGCTGCTCATCGGTCCCTATGAGCACTTCACCATGCAGACCGGCGTGCCCGAGCGGATGCAGGGCTATACGCCCGATCCGGTGGCGCGCGTGGACCTGCAGGCACTACGCTTGGCCTGGTTCGACCACGTACTCAAAGCAGCGGCCAAACCAGCACTGCTGGCTGACAGGGTCAATTGGCAGGTCATGGGCAGCAACCAGTGGCGACACGCCGCATCACTCGATGCAATGCCGACACGCCAACAACGCTTCTACCTGCTGCCCGCCAGCGGCGGCCATCGACTTGCTGCCGAAGCCGCACCCACACGCAGTAGTGTGCAACGCATCGATTTCCGTGATCGCGGCGACGCGGCATGGCAACCGCCAACACAGGTCATCAACCGCGAGCTTGATACCCATGCCGGCCTGGTCTTCCTCAGCGAACCGCTGGCACAGGACACCGAGCTGGCCGGCGCGTTCTCGGGCACGTTGGATTTCAGCCTCAACAAACAGGACGCCGACATCGCGCTCGCCATCTACGAACTCACCGCCGACGGCGACTATCTCGATCTTGCCTACTGGCTGCAGCGGCTCAGCCATGCAGCCGACCCCAGCCAGCGCCAGCTGCTCGCACCCGTACAACGCCACAGCGTGCACTTGACCGACACCCGTTTGCTGGGCCGCAAGCTCGCTGCAGGCAGCCGTCTGGTCATCGCCCTGGGGGTCATCAAGCAACCGGATCGACAACTCAATCTCGGCAGCGGCAAGGACCCAAGCGATGAAACCCTGGCTGATGCAGGTGCGCCCCTGGAGATACGTTGGTATGGCAGCAGCCATATCAACCTGCCGGTGCGCGAATGAGGCGTGCGCCGACGCCTGCCTTCTCTGCATGCCCCGCTGGAATCAAAATCAGCGATGCGTGGATGCGCGCACTGCACTGGAAATGCCCGGATCCTGGCGAGGC
Organism: Stenotrophomonas sp. STEN022; assembly: GCF_056760155.1. Lineage (NCBI taxonomy): Bacteria > Pseudomonadati > Pseudomonadota > Gammaproteobacteria > Lysobacterales > Lysobacteraceae > Stenotrophomonas > Stenotrophomonas sp. STEN022. Next base: position 10,037 of record NZ_JBRREG010000047.1, on the reverse strand, counting down.
CCCTCGATCAACTGCCCGTAGCGGCATTGTGCGCGCACGACGTTCAGCCGAACGCACTACCTCGAGCCGGAATCAGACAGATACACAGTGCTCGACGATCAACTGGATCGCCTTGCCGCCGCGATAGTCATCACTCACCAGACGGTAGGCAATCTGCACCTGTTGCGAAGGTGCCGTGCCATTCCAACCATTGAAGTAAATGGCATTGATCCGCGCGGCGCTGCCCGATTGGCGCAGCACCAGCTTCAGATGACGTTCTTTCAGCACCCGCCATTCAAGTACTTCGAATGCGCCATCAAACAGTGGCTCGGCAAACCCTTGGCCGAACGGACCGGCCAAACGCAGGGCCTCGGCATGTTGGAAGTCCAACTCGGCGGCCAACAACTCGCCATCGCTGAGCAGTTGTTGCTGCAGCAGCGCCGGATCCAGGCTGTGCTGCACCTGCTGCTCGAATGCAGTTTTGAACGCATCCAGATTTGCTAGCGGCAAACTCAGCCCGGCAGCCATCGCATGGCCACCAAACTTCTCCATCAACCCTGGGTGATTGGCGTTCACTGCAGCCAAGGCGTCACGAATATGGAAGCCGCTGATCGAGCGCGCCGAACCACGTAATGCATCAGCACCGGGCTCGACCGGGGCGAACGCAATCACCGGCCGATGCAGCCTGTCCTTCATCTTTGAAGCGACGAGGCCGACCACCCCCGGATGCCACTCCGCATCGAACAAACACGCCGCAACCGGCCGCTGCATGGCGTCATCCAGCAGTGCGCGGGCGACGGCACGCTCGGCATCATCGGTCATGACCTGCTGTACCGCGCGGCGCTCGGCGTTGATCTCTTCCAGCAGCGTGGCGATATGCCGCGCCTGTGCGGGGTCTTCGGTCAGCAACAACTCGATGCCCAGCGCCATGTCTTCCAGGCGCCCTGCCGCGTTGAGGCGTGGCGCAACCGCGTAGCCTATGTCGCTGGCACTGAGTCGGCGCGGGTCGCGGCCGCTGACCTCGATCAAGGCCTGCAGGCCGACGCTGGCCTTGCCAGCACGCAAACGACGCAGACCGGCAGAAACCAGGGCGCGGTTATTCTCATCCAGCGCCACCAGATCGGCGACAGTGCCGACGGCAACCAGATCCAGCAGCGTCAGCAGATCCGGTTCCGGTAGAGTTCCGAATGCCGCCTGCTCGCGCAGGTGGCGACGCAGCGCCATCAGTACGTAGAAGATGACGCCAACGCCAGCCAGCGCCTTGCTGGGGAATGCATCGCCGTCCACGTTCGGGTCGACAATCGCGTCGGCTGGCGGCAACTGTTCACCGGGCAAATGGTGGTCGGTCACCAATACCTGCCACCCCAGGGCCTTTGCCGCACGTACACCGGCGTGACAGGCAATGCCGTGATCGACCGTGACCAGCAGGTCCGGCTTCAGCGCGGCAAGTTCCTCGACCAGGGACGGCGACAGGCCGTAGCCATGCACCATCCGGTTCGGCACCGCATGCACGACGTCACTCGCGCCCAGCATGCGTAAGCCGCGCACGCCCACTGCACAAGCCGTGGCCCCGTCACAGTCGAAATCACCGACGATCAGGATGCGTTTGTCGCTGGCGATGGCATCAGCCAACAACTGCACGGCGGCCTGCATACCGCCCAGCAGCTCCGGCGCGTGCAACTGCGCCAGTCGCGGCTGTGCCTGCTCCGGGGTGATCGCACCTCGCGCGGCATAGATGCGGCGCAGCAGCGGCAGGGTGTCATCACTCCAGCCTTCGGTCGCGACCATCGCGCGTCGAACGATCTTCAAACCATCACTCATCAGCAAGCGTCATGATCGGTTTCTTCCACAGGAGCCAACGCTGCCTGCGGGTGATGCGATAGCCGATGCCATCTTCGAAATCCAGCTGCAACTCGCTGAGTTCGCCACGCTTGAGTGCATCGAGCAAGGGAGCGATTGCATCCCGCGCAAGCTGCTGCAGCGAACGCAGCTGGCGCAGATCGACCAGTGCATCCACGCTCTGCTCGCCGCCCAGGCGCACGCCAGCCATCGCAGCCAAGCCTTGCACCAGCGCATCGCGACTGCGCACCTGTGCGTGCGCGGTATGCACGGTTTGCGGCAGCATGCCCGCACCCCAGAACCACAGCGAGTTCACTGCTCGTTGGCCTTGTGCCACCCGTTGTTCGTTCCATGGATGCTGGTGCAGCACCACCTGCGCTTCGGTCAACAGGGCACGCCAGCGGCGTCCGTTTTCACCGCTGGGCAGATGCGAAAACAAATCGTCGCCGAGCACCGCGTCCGGTTCTGCAAACTCGGGCAGCGGTGTGTCGACCGGCAGACGCAGATACCAACGCGACGGCGTCGGCGCATCCAATTGGTAGCCGAAGCCGGCGAACAAAGGCTGCAACGCCGGCAACAAGGCGTCCACGTCAGCCTGCTCCAAGCGCAGCGTCTCGGCGGCCGCCATCAGTCGGGCGCCCTGCATGTCCGGCACGATATTGGCCGGATCGGCGCGCAGCCAGAAGCCCTCGGCGGCATCGCCGGCATCAGTCTGGCGGGTCAAGGCGGCAGCCGACCAGTCGGCCGGCTGCACGCTGAAGTGACCGCGCAACAGCGCCGATTCACCGGCCGTACCGCGCGCACGCTCGGCACCGCCCCCGGCCGTAGCCCCCAGCGCCGGCACTTCGCCCGCCGGAAAACGGCTGCGCGCGGGCAGCAGCAGCGTGGCCTTGGCCATCGTCAGTCGAGGTATTCGACGCTGACGATTTCGTACTCGCGCTGGCCGGCCGGCGCGTCGATGGCGATGGCATCGCCTTCGTTCTTGCCGATCAGGGCGCGTGCCACCGGCGAGGAAATGGCAATCAAGCCCAGCTTGATGTCCGCTTCCAGGTCACCAACGATCTGGTAACGCTTCTCTTCGTCGCTTTCCACGTCGGCCAGCGTCACCGTTGCGCCGAACACCACCTTGCTGCCGGCGTTGAGCTTGCTGATGTCGATGACTTCCGAATGCGACAGCTCACCTTCCAACTGCTTGATGCGGCCTTCGATGAAGCCCTGCTCTTCGCGTGCGGCGTGGTACTCGGCGTTTTCCTTCAGGTCACCATGCTCGCGTGCTTCGGCGATGGCGGCGATGACCTTGGGGCGCTTCTCCGACTTCAGGTGATCCAGTTCGTCACGCAGGCGCTTGGCGCCCTTCATCGTGATGGGGGCTCTCATGCATTCAACTCCTTGTGCAGTTCCTGCAGCGACAACACCGGACCGGTGCCACGGAACTCCAGCGACTGTACCAGCGCCTTGGCGCCGGCAACCGTGGTGGAGTACGTGATGCGGTTCTGCAGTGCTTCGCGGCGGATCGAGAACGAGTCGTTGATCGCAGCACGGCCTTCGGTCGTGTTGACGATGTAGACGATCTCGCCGTTCTTGATGCTGTCCACGATGTGCGGACGGCCTTCAACCACCTTGTTGACGACATCACAGGTGTAGCCGTGCTGCTGCAACCACGCGGCGGTGCCGCGGGTAGCAACCAGCGAATAGCCACGTTCGACCAGGCCCTGCACCGCCGGCATCACGCGCTGCTTGTCAGCGTCACGCACCGAGATGAAGACCTTACCGACCGGCGGGGTCTTGATACTGCCGGCTTCCTGCGCACGTGCAAACGCTGCACTGAAGGTGCGGCCAACGCCCATCACCTCGCCGGTGGAGCGCATCTCCGGCCCGAGGATCGGATCGACGCCCTGGAACTTGGCGAACGGGAAGATCGCTTCCTTCACCGAGTAGTAGCCCGGCACGATTTCCTTGGTCGCGCCCTGCTCGGCCAAAGTCTTGCCAGCCATGCAGCGGGCAGCGATCTTGGCCAGCGCCATGCCGGTGGCCTTGGACACGAACGGCACGGTGCGCGAGGCACGCGGGTTCACTTCCAGCAGGTAGATCACGTCGTTGCCATCGGCGTCGGTCTGGATCGCGAACTGGGTGTTCATCAGGCCGACGACCTGCAGTGCCTTGGCCAGCTCGGTGACCTGGCGACGCAGTTCGGCCTGGGTTTCAGCCGACAGCGAGTACGGCGGCAGCGAGCAGGACGAGTCACCGGAGTGCACGCCGGCTTCTTCGATGTGCTCCATCACGCCGCCGATCAGGACCTTGCCGTCCTTGTCGCAGATGATGTCGACATCGGCTTCGACCGCGGCATCGAGGAAGTGGTCCAGCAGCACCGGCGAATCGTTGGACACCTTGACCGCGTCGCGCACGTAGCGGGCCAGGTCGGCTTCGCTGTAGACGATTTCCATTGCACGGCCGCCAAGCACGTAGCTCGGGCGCACCACCAGCGGGTAGCCGATTTCGCGAGCCAGCAGCAGGGCTTCCTGGTCGTTGCGGGCAATGCGGTTCGGTGGCTGCTTCAGGCCGAGCTTCTCGACCAGCTGCTGGAAGCGCTCACGGTCTTCGGCCAGGTCGATGGAGTCCGGCGAGGTACCGATCACCGGCACGCCATTGGCTTCCAGCGCTCGCGCCAGCTTCAGCGGGGTCTGGCCGCCGTACTGCACGATCACGCCCTTGGGCTGTTCCAGCTCGACGATCTCCAGCACGTCTTCCAGCGTCAGCGGCTCGAAGTACAGACGGTCGGAGGTGTCGTAGTCGGTCGAAACGGTTTCCGGGTTGCAGTTGACCATGATGGTCTCAAAACCATCCTCGCGCAGGGCGAGCGCAGCGTGCACGCAGCAGTAGTCGAACTCGATGCCCTGGCCGATGCGGTTCGGGCCACCGCCCAGGATCATGATCTTGTCGCGGTTGCTCGGTGCGGCCTCGCACTCGTCCTCGTAGGTCGAGTACAGGTAGGCAGTGCCGGTGGCGAACTCGCCAGCGCAGGAGTCAACGCGCTTGTAGACCGGACGCACCTTGTGGGCGCGACGCAGTGCACGGATGGCCGCTTCGTTGGTGCCGGTCAGCTGCGCCAGGCGAGCGTCGGAGAAACCGGCGCGCTTGAGCTTGCGCAGGCGCGCTGCGTTCAGCGAGTCGATGCCTTCGGCATGAACCTGCTTTTCGTCAGCGATGATCTCTTCGATCTGGTCGAGGAACCACGGGTCGATGTGTGACAGGCCGTAGATCTCTTCCACGCTCATGCCGGTGCGGAAGGCATCGCCCACGTAGAACAGACGCTCCGGGCCCGGGGCCTTGAGCTCACGCTTCATGGTGGCGACGTCGTCGGCATTGCCCAGGTCCAGCTCGGTCGGGTCGAGGCCGACCTTGCCGGTTTCCAGGCCACGCAGCGCCTTCTGCAGCGATTCCTTGAAGGTGCGGCCCATCGCCATCACCTCGCCCACCGACTTCATCTGGGTGGTCAGGCGTGCGTCGGCGGCCGGGAACTTCTCGAAGGCAAAGCGCGGAATCTTGGTGACGACGTAGTCGATGGACGGCTCGAACGAGGCCGGGGTCAGGCCGCCGGTGATTTCGTTCTTCAATTCGTCCAGGGTGTAACCGACCGCCAACTTGGCTGCGACCTTGGCGATCGGGAAGCCGGTGGCCTTGGAGGCCAGTGCCGAGGAACGCGACACGCGCGGATTCATCTCGATCACTACCACGCGGCCGGTGGTCGGGCTGATGCCGAACTGCACGTTCGAACCGCCGGTATCCACGCCGATCTTGCGCAGCACGGCGATGGAGGCATCGCGCAGGCGCTGGTATTCCTTGTCGGTCAGGGTCTGTGCCGGTGCCACGGTGATCGAGTCACCGGTGTGCACACCCATCGGATCGAGGTTCTCGATCGAACAGACGATGATGCAGTTGTCCGCGGTGTCGCGGACCACTTCCATCTCGAATTCCTTCCAGCCCAGCACCGATTCATCGACCAGCACTTCGGTGGTCGGCGACAGTTCCAGGCCGCGACCAACGCTCTCGATCAGCGCGTCGCGGTTGTAGGCGATGCCGCCGCCGCTGCCGCCGAGGGTGAAGGACGGACGGATGATGGTCGGGTAGCCAACGCGGGTCTGGATTTCCAGCGCCTCTTCCAGCGTGTGGGCAACGGCTGCAGTCGGGCATTCCAGACCGATCTCGCCCATCGCCACGCGGAACAGCTCGCGGTCTTCGGCCATGCGGATGGCTTCGCGCTTGGCACCGATCAGCTCGACGTTGTACTTCTCCAGCACGCCGTGGTCGGCCAGGTCCAGCGCGCAGTTCAGCGCGGTCTGGCCGCCCATGGTCGGCAGCAGCGCGTCGGGGCGCTCCTTGTCGATGATCTTCTCGACCGTCTGCCAGTTGATCGGCTCGATGTAGACGGCGTCGGCCATCTCCGGGTCGGTCATGATCGTGGCCGGGTTGGAGTTCACCAACACCACGCGGTAACCCTCGTCGCGCAGCGCCTTGCACGCCTGCGCGCCGGAGTAGTCGAACTCACAGGCTTGGCCGATGACGATCGGGCCGGCGCCGATGATCAGGATGGTTTTTAGGTCGGTGCGCTTTGGCATTTTCTTCTCTAAGTCAGTACAGCGTGTCTGGGGGAAGTGATCGCACGCTGTCGATCAGGAAAACTCTTCTGGATCAATCGTGACACCGCATTGGCTCTGGATGCGCTCGCTCATGCGCAGCGGCAGGCCATCGGGCATCTCGCCCAGCTCCGCAAGCACGGCGCCCAAGGCTTCATAGGAGCCGCTGGCCATGAACTCACCTACCTGCTTGCGCTCCAGCTCGCTGGGCTCGCCCTCGAACTCGGCGGGCAACGCAGTGCCGTACATCATCTGGCGCTGGGTAGCGACCATGCGCTTGCCGCCTTGGCTCGTGTAGAACGCCTGCCAGCGCTTGAGGTGCTGCTGCCCGTCGCTGCCAACATTGGCGACAAGACGATCCACCAGTGCTTCATTCAGGACCTCGCCGATCGGCGTGGCCATGCACTCGCGTTGCGCTGCCGGAATCTGCTGGAAGAGCGTGACATTGGCCAACATGGAAGTGGCTGCATCATTGCCCATGCGTTCAAAGCCGGTCAGCGGCAGCAGATCGCGGATCTCCTGCGCGGTCACAGGCGCCGCGCTGGCCACCGAGGTGGCCAGCAGCGCCGGCAACATCAGCCAGCGCGCCTTGCTCACGCCTTGGCCCCTTCCATCAGGGTGATGAAGCGGTCGAACAACGGTGCCACGTCACGCGGGCCCGGCGAGGCTTCCGGGTGCCCCTGGAAGGAGAACGCCGGTGCATCGGTCAAGGCGATGCCCTGGATGGTCTGGTCGAACAGCGAGCGGTGGGTGACCCGCACATTGGCCGGCAGCACGCTTTCGTCGATGGCGAAACCGTGGTTCTGCGAGGTGATCATCACCCGGCCGTCGTCGATGTCCTGCACCGGATGGTTGGCACCGTGGTGGCCGTGACCCATCTTCATGGTCTTGGCGCCTGCAGCCAGACCGAGCAGCTGGTGGCCCAGGCAGATACCGAAGGTCGGGATCTTCTGCTCCACGAAGGCCTTGATCGCGCTGATGGCGTAATCGCAGGGTTCCGGGTCGCCCGGGCCGTTGGACAGGAACACGCCGTCCGGCTTCAGAGCCAGCACTTCGGCGGCGGAGGTCTGTGCCGGCACCACGGTCAGCTCGCAGCCGCGCTCGGCCAGCATGCGCAGGATGTTGGTCTTGACGCCAAAGTCATAGGCCACAACCTTGAACTTCGGTTCGGCGCGCACGAACTCGTTGCTGTCCAGGTCCAGCTGGCCGTCGGTCCAGCCATAAGACTTGTCGGTGCTGACCACCTTGGCCAGATCCATGCCCTTCAGGCCGGGGAACTTGCGGGCGGCTTCCAGCGCCTTCTCGACATCAATGTCGTCGCCGGCCATCAGCGCGCCGTTCTGGGCGCCCTTCTCGCGCAGGATGCGGGTCAGCTTGCGGGTATCGATGCCTGAGATGGCAACCACGCCGCGCTGGATCAACCAATCCTGCAGCGACACCTGGTTGCGCCAGTTGCTCGGGCGGCGCGGCACATCGCGCACGATCAGGCCCGATGCCCATACCTTGGAGGCTTCATCGTCCTGGTCGTTCATACCGGTGTTGCCGATATGCGGATACGTCAGGGTGATCATCTGCCGGGCGTAGGAGGGATCGGTCAGCATTTCCTGGTAACCGGTCATGGCGGTGTTGAACACCACCTCACCCACGGATAGGCCGGGCGCGCCTACGGATTCGCCCTCGAATACGGTGCCGTCTTCGAGCACGAGAATTGCGGCTTGGGTCACGGGAATCTCACTATGGCTACCGGGGGACTCCGAAGCCACGCCTGCGTTCACGGTCAAAAACCGGTTGCAAAAAAGCGCGGACGGCGGTCTGGGAACCGGTCCGGCTAACGTGTTTCGGCGAGCCGGAATTGTAAAGGCAAGGGGGGCACCAACGCCAGCGCCCCGTGCGCTTTCCTTCAGCTGTTCAGTGATTACAAAAGCCACACTCCGGAAGGATTGTGCTCCGCATTCAGCTATTTCAGGCCTGCTCGGACGTCCCGACCAGATCCCGCACCCGGTATTGCCCCGGGCTACGCTGGCACAGCTGCTTGGCCGCATGCAGCGCCCCACGCGCGAAAATGTCGCGGTTGGTGGCCCGGTGCACCAGCTCCACCCGCTCGCCCAGCCCGGTGAACTGCACGAAGTGCTCGCCGATGATGTCGCCGGCACGCAGGCTGGCGTAACGCGGCTCAGCGCCGCCGTGCTGGGCCGACTCCCCCAGTGTCAACGCGGTACCGGAGGGGGCGTCCTTCTTGTGCACATGGTGCGACTCGACGATGTCGCAGTCCCAGCCCGGCAATGCCGCCGCAGCCCGCTCCACCAGCTCGGCCAGCACTGCCACGCCGAGACTGAAGTTGGTCGCCCAAACCAGAGGAATCTTGTTCGCAGCAGCTGCCAAGGCAGCCTGCTGCTGCTCGCTGATCCCGGTTGTGCCCGACACCAGGCCAACACCGCGCTCCACGCACAGCACCAGCACCGGGTCAAAACCCTCCGGCAGGCTGAAATCGATCGCCACATCAAACGCCGGCGCGCCGGACAGCTCACTGGCAGCGAAATGCGGAATGCCATCGATCACGCGTTGGATCGGCGGTTTGCGCACCACCGCAGCGACCACCTGCAACGAGGAATCTTCTGCCGCAAGACGCAGCAGGGCTTGGCCCATGCGGCCAGAGGCGCCATGGATCAGCAAACGGGTTGGAGTCGTATTCATACCCGCACGCTAACGCTTCAGCGGCCCAGCACACAAGCACAGCGCGCGATTACATCCTGCCGACATGGGTGATCGCACGGCTGCCGGTCATATAGGTCCGCCAACGGGTGCGCTCCACGGTGTCGCGACCGCGGCTGACCATGCGCACGCCCGCCATTTCGACAATGGCCGACACCTCAACCTCGGCCGAACGACCATCGCTGGCAATGCTGATGCTGTTCACCTTCTGCTCGTAGCGCAGCGGCATGCGATCACCGAAGGCTTCCCGGAACTCACGCAGCTGGCTCATGCTCTCAGCCAGGGAAGCGCAGTACTGCTCCCTGTCATAGCGCTGCTCGGCCTGCTGGGTTTCGGTCTTGGTTACCGTGGTCTGTACGTAGTCTTTCGACAACATCTCGCATAGCGGCTTGTCGTCGCCTGCCGCAAGCGCTTTGTCGGCACGCAGGTACAGCGCGCGCACCTGTGACTCGGTGATCTTGTTGCCGCCACGCAGATAGATCGATCCGCCTACGGCCAACACCACGACCAACATCACAACGCCAATCAATGACTTCATGTCTTTCCCCTGGTTGCTTCCTGCAATCGACGCAGTGTACAGCCGAAATGCTTCGTTCTACATGGAACCCCTGCCCGCGCCGCTACCAGTTTGGTGACAACACCAAATTGCCCAATGCCGCTTGCCAGGACTGTAGCCCGGGCAAGCGCCACGCACCGGGGGCAAGTGTCCAATGGTCTTTCGGACTGCCTGCCGATGCTCCGGTGCCAGCTGAGGTTGCTCGAGCTTCGCGGCTTACGCCGCTTGTGTCTGCCAGCCGGGTAGATTGTGGTTGAGAGCGGAGTGCGGCAGCCCGTTACGTCGCGGTGCCCAGAAGCACGTGTAGGAGTTGGGGC